>JAHFDB010000028.1 GCA_023249195.1 bacterium
TTCTTTATCTGTTTCAGGGAACTGTGACGAGGGAATTCCAGGACTTGTCACAACAATATCAGCATGGGCCACAGAGGTTTGCATATAACCCATCTCCGACAATTTTTCAGAAACCGCCCTGCCCGTAATTCCCTCTCCTAAGATCGCCGCTTTTTTCATGATCCCATTCCTTGTACAAAAATAATCAAAAAGACAACACCAAAAGTCCAAAAGAGCAAAACCGTTTCCCACTCTGACAACCCCATCAGTTCAAAATGGTGATGCAACGGCGCCATCAAAAAAATCCGCCTTTTGATATGCTTAAATACGCTTACCTGAATCACTACTGAAAGGGTTTCTAAAATATAAACCCCTCCCAAAGGGATAAGAACAAAAGGGTTCCCAGATACAATAGCAAGCCCGGCAAATAAAGTCCCCAAGGCCAATGAACCTGTGTCTCCCATAAACATTTTGGCAGGATGATGGTTATAAACCAAAAAAGCACCTACGGCTACACTAACAACCCCGCACAAAAAAACTCCCTCCATCCTCCCCAATTTCCAAAAAAATAAAGAAAATCCAAATAAAGTAGTTAAAGAAAGCCCCCCCAAAAGACCATCCAAACCATCAGTAAGATTGGTTGCGTTTGATGCCCCCACAATCATAAACAGATAAAGACCCTTTTCCCAAAACCCAATAGGGTGAATCAAGACATGGAAAACCTCTACAAATACAGCCCCCACCAAGAGCTGTATCCAAAACTTCTGCTTTGCACTTAGCCCTTTATTCTGTTTGTGAACAGAAGACAACAGATCATCTAAAAAACCAATGATAGAAAAAGATAAAAACAACAAAATAACCCAAAGATAAACAGGCTGAACAATGTGAAACAAGAGCACCCCAAATAAAACAGAAAAAACAATACCCACCCCACCAAAAGACACAGTCTGAGCCTTCCCTTGGTGTCTCGCAGGGCTCAAGTCATAAATAGCCTGAAACCCTTTTGTTTTTCTCAAAATTACCAACAAGAAATAAAAAAAACCCAACGAGAATAAAAATTGAAGAGCCAGTTTAAACATGCCTCTCCTTAATAAAAGAAACGGTTTCTTCCATTGCCATTCCCCGTGAGCCTTTGACTAAAACCACATCCCCAGACTTTAATTCTGGCAATAAAAGCGCATGCAAAGAATCTCTATCTAGAAAAGAATAGATAAGAAGCCCTGTCGAACGTATCTCGTGCGTATATTTCCCTAGAGTGAACAAAATATCCACCCCAGCATCCATAGCATATTCCACCACTTTTTGATGTTCAGAAGCAGAGAAATCTCCTAATTCAAGCATATCTCCCAACACAAAAATTTTTCTCCCCTTAAATCTGCGTAAAAATTGAAGCGCATATAAAACACCATCTGGGTTAGCGTTATAACTATCGTCTATCACCGTAATATCACGAAACGATGACACATGAAGCCTGTGCTTGGACCCCTGATAAGAGGCAATTCCATCAGAAATTTGAGCATCAGATAGACCAAAGTGATGGCCCAATGTATAACATAAATTGACATTCTGTTCTGGCTTATCTTGCCCTCCAAAAGGCAAAACCTGATACCCTGCACGCTGGGCCCTTTGCTTAAGAAAATCATAGTAGAGGGAAGAATAGTTCAAAAAAGCATATCGAGGCCTCTTTTCCCAAGAAAGAACGGCTTTAAAAATTTCAGCTTTCGCAAAAGCAATGTTTTTTTCAGACTTTAATAATTCAATATGAGTTTTACCAATACTCGTAATAATGACATGGGTAGGGCGAACAATAGAAGTCAAATGAGAAATTTCTCCCTTATGACGCATCCCCATCTCAACAACTAAAGCCTGCGTATCAAATTCTGCACTTAATACCGTAAGCGGAACCCCGATTTCATTATTTTGATTTTCTGCTGTCTTAATCACCCTCAACCCCTGCCCCAAAACAGAAGCAACCAAATCTTTTACGGTTGTTTTACCTGCTGAACCAGTAACCCCAATAACTGGGCACTCCAGTTTTTTACGATATTTTTTCGCATACGCGGTGATCTCAACATCCAAAATACGGCCTCCTTTTCGAAGGGCCTCAGGAATAAAATCATGACCATCGTGATGAATCCCCTTCATAGGGATAAAAAAATCGCCAGGTTGAATAGTCCTCGTATCAATAGAAATTTTCACGTGGCTAATCCATGCTTGGAGAGTACTTTTCTAACCTCTTCCCCATCATCAAAATGAAAGCTTTGGCCTTTGATTAATTGATACGTCTCATGGCCTTTTCCTGCGATCATCACCACATCGTGTGGCCTCGCTTGTCCAACGACATATTCAATCGCGACATGACGATCCGGAATTACCTGGTAGGCGACTTTCTCAAACCCGGCGACAATATCTTGAAAAATTTGGTCAGAATCCTCTGTTCTAGGATTATCTTGTGTAACGACGACGATATCCGAAAAAGTTTCAGCAATCGATGCCATTTTAGGTCTTTTTGTTCGGTCTCGATCCCCACCACACCCAAATAAGGTTAAAAGCTTCCCGTTCGCCTGATCAGCCAAGGATCTCGCCTCTCGAAGAACATTGTGAAGGCCATCTGGAGTATGCGCGTAATCCACAATGACATGAAAAGACTGCCCGCATAAAATGGGCTCGAATCGCCCGGCAGGGGCTTTAATGTGAGCCAAAATCTCGAGGCAAGGACCCGATGTAAGGCCAAGTTTTTTTAGGATAGCCAAGGTAGCCTGCATATTACAAACGTTAAACTGCCCAGGAACAGGCATGCGAAAGGGGATGATCACACGTTGATACTCTTCCGGATAAATAGATGCCGGGCCAGACCTCATAAAAGAATGCTTAACCTCAGAATAATCCTCGAAAGACCCGTGGTAATCAAGATGGTCTTGGGTTATGTTCGTAAGCAATTTAACTGCAAACTGAATCCCAGAAATTCGACCTTGATGAATTGCGTGAGAAGAAACCTCCATAACAAAATGGGTCCCCCCATTGGCTAAATGTTCGGCCATCATGCGTTGAATATCCAGAGACTCTGGCGTCGTCAGTGGAGAATTCAAGGTCCCCAAAACAAAAGGCTTAAACCCTGCAGCAACCAAGGCCTGTGACACCCACTGGGTCACCGTCGTTTTGCCATTTGTACCCGTGACTCCGATCACACACATTTTTTGAGACGGGTTTGAAAAATAAGAACAAGCAAACTCGGCTAACTCAGGACGCGTTTTATAAATAACCTCAGAAGCCCCTTGAGATAGCGCTTCTGATACATATTTTTCACCGCCGGGAAGACAAATAAAAACATCACCCGATTGAATTTTTCTTGAATCCAGTTGATACATAGTTTTTGAAATTGTATTCTATATCAGAGTCCGATACAACAAACCATCTCAAACAAACAAAAGGGCATCCTTGAATTTAGAAAAACGCGCATTAATTTTAGATTTTTTTCAAACAAGGAATCCCTCTATAAAAGATTCCCTCGTTCTCGCCTACAAACCCTTAGTCGAGTATGTAGCAAGAAAATTATCCTACAACCGGGATGACTTTGACGACTTGGTTCAAGTAGGCATGATGGGACTCTTGCGTGCCATCGACCACTTTGACCCAAGCCATGACGCTGATTTTTCAACATTTGCAACACCCAACATTATCGGAGAAATTAAACACTACTTCCGAGACAAAAAAAATGTCGTCAAAATTCCAAGAAAACTCCAAGAAAACTATTCAAAAATTAGAAACTATCTTAAAGAAATGCAACACACCCCCCATCAGCCCACCACATCAGATATCGCTAAACACCTCCAACTCACAGAAGAAATGGTGCTTGAAGCAATGGAAGCGGGTCAAAGCTTTTCTGTTATCTCATTGGATATGCCCAGCTATAGCAGCGCTGACAAATCAGCTCCCTCAGATTCCATCCTAGATGCACTTGGAAATCCGCATAAGGAAGATTCCTTCTTAGACAGCATCACCCTCAAAGAAGCCTTAAAAAAACTCGATGCCCGAGAACAATCTATTGTGCATCTTCGTTATTACCTAGGGCTTTCTCAAAAAGAAGTAGCCGAACAGATAGGGCTCTCTCAAATGCACATATCCAGAGTCCTCGCCACAATTGTCAAAAAGCTTAAAAAGGAGCTTTCGTAAAATGACCCAGATATATACCCAAGAAGATATCAAAAACATTGTCCCCCACCGTTTTGAGAATATATTAGTCGACCTCGTCAAAAAAGAAGACATAAACGGGGTAACAACAGGAACACTGGACACGTGCATTGCTCTAAATGACCCGCTGAAAAGAGACATTTTTTTCAAGCAAAAAACACCGACAAAAAAAACCATTATCGTACCCACCATTATGGAAGTTCTTGCCTTAGGCTCTGTCGTTTGCAGTGAAAAAGTGACTCCTGGATATCCCGTTTTTTTCACGAGCATCTCTAAGTTTGAAAACTATCAAGACTGTGTTCTTGGAACCCCTTTACATGGTTTTGTCAAAAAAACGAAAGACAAGGGTAGTTTTATGGTCTGTGATGGGTACCTTGCAACCCAAGAAGGAACAAAACTTGCTTATGGCGAAATGATGGCTTTTTTTCCGGGACCAGAAACCAAAACAAGCCAAGGAGCAAAACGCACACTCCCAATCCCAACACAAAACATACATGTCGATTTAGAAAAAAATCCCACCTTAAAAAACCCATGCATGTACGCAATAGACGCTGCCTATCGGCTTGAAGACACGCTCGATTCTTTTGTTGCCTCCTATACATATCCTCATACCCATCCCTTCACACAAGGCCATTTTCCAGGAAATCCCATTATGATGGGAGTCATGCAATGGATGTCTGTTGAAGATTCTTGTCACCTTTTAGCCTCAATTTTATATAAAAAAATAGAAAAAAAAGGGCTTTATACCCTCAGCGGAAACGCAGATATTATCAAATCTGACGGAACCTCTGTATCTGAGATTAAAGGCTTTAAAGTCCAAATATATTGGGATGTCCCAGGATTTTTGAACCAAGCAGAAGTCCTCCGAACTGAAAAAATTACCTTCAGAGACTATGTAGTCCCGGGAGACACCCTTCTTATTTGCCTGAATTCGCTTATCCTATCGTGATCATTTTAGGCATCGACCCAGGGATCGCCACGACTGGGTACGGCGTTATCGAAAAAAAAGGCTCGCAATTTTACCTTCATCAATACGGGATTATTTCAACGAAGCCTACTCTAGAATTTTCTAAAAGACTCCTTCAACTTTCCATGGAATTAAACACACTTATCGACACCTATTGCCCTACCGATATTGCCGTGGAAGAGCTTTTCTTTAACACCAATGTCAAAACCGCGATTATCGTAGCACAAGCAAGGGGAGTCATTTTACTTTGTGCAGAAAAAAGCAAAAAAAACGTGGCTTCGTATACACCCTTACAAGTCAAATCATCTGTCTGTGGATATGGAAGAGCTGAAAAAAAGCAAGTTCAGTACATGGTTCAAAAACTACTCAATATGAAAGAACTCCCCAAGCCCGACGATGCGGCAGACGCCCTTGCCATTGCCATTTGTCATGCCCATTCTTATAAGATAAAATCCCTAAAATGATTTTTCACCTGTCTGGAACTCTTTATTCTGTTTCTGAAGACTCCGTTATACTGGATGTTGCAGGAGTAGGCTATCAGGTTTTTATCTCAGATTTAGTAAAAGACCAACTACCTCCCCCCAAACAAGCACTCACCCTTAAAACCTACCACCACATCCGTGAAGACCAACAAACCCTATTTGGATTTTTGACTTTAGAAGAACGCAGCATGTTTTTATCATTGATTTCTGTCTCTGGAGTAGGCCCTAAAGCCGGGCTCAAAATTTTATCTCAATTCAGCGTCGACCACCTTATTCAAGCCATCCTGAAAGAGGATGTGCTTGCTTTCACAAATGTCTCTGGAATTGGAAAAAAAACAGCTGAGCGCATTCTGATTGAGTTAAAAGACAAGGTTGCAAAACTCCCCCAGGCTTCCACCTATTCCACAGACCTTCCTTCAAAGTCCTCGCCGGCGCAACTTGCGATTGTGGACGATTTGATTGCGGCTCTTAAGCAACTCGGATATAGCCAGGACGAAATTAAACGCGCCATGTCTAAGACTGAAGGGATTTATACCATTTCTTCACTCGAGACCGGCATCAAAAAACTATTAAGGAATTTAGTATGACCCCCATTTGCGACTATGCTGGATACGATTATAAAAAGGAATTTTGGGAAAAAGTAAATCGTTTATATGAAGATCAGTGTGAAAGGAAGACGCTCGTCAAACTTATTAAAAAAACATCCCCCCCTGTACAAACTCTCATGGATGCAGGATGTGGGTTCGGTCGGCTTTTTGATACGTATGAACCCTATAGTAAAAATTTTATCCTACTTGATTATGCCGAGCATCTTCTTGAACAAGCGATGCAAACACATAAAAATGAAAATATCCGCTTTATCCAAGGAAACTTACTTGATCTCCCATTAAAACCTGAAACGGTCGATTTAATTTTGACAGTCAGAACACTGCACCACTTACAAAATCCCCTACAGTTTTTTAAAGAAGTTAACAGGGTTCTTACAAAAGAAGGCTACTTTATTTTTGAAATTCCTAACAAGAGACATGCCTTAAATATACTCAGATTTATCACAGGAAAAACAGCCCATAACCCATGGTCAAAAACCCCACTGGTACTCAAAGAAACCTTTCTAAACTATCATCCAGACACCCTCTACACACTTCTAAAATCTGCCGGATTTAAAAAAGTTCACTCCTTAAATACCTCCTTCTTTAGAAGCTCCTTCTTAAAAAAACACCTACCTACCTCATTTTTAGTCTCTTTAGACCTCCTTTTTCAAAGTCTCTTTTCATGGACAAACCTTACCCCTAGCATCTATGTGCTGGCTCAAAAAATTTGACTACTATGCACAATAATGATAGAGTCTTGTCACTCTGTTTTGTCCCCTATTTTTAAAAAGCGACCTCTCCGACAAAAACAGTCTGTGGATAACTTGTTAATAAGCCTGTTATTTTACAGCTGTCAAGAATAATTAAAGAAAAATAAGATTCTTTATTTTAGGTTGAAACAAGCTCAATTAATAAATTCCACAGTAAAAAAAAAACTGTGGATAAGTTGTGAATAACGTGACTATGGAATTACTTCAATGGATGCTATCTGGACTCAAATTACCTCCTGTTTAAAAGAAAGCCTATCTGGGCCTGGATTTCAAACTTTTCTTTCCTCTTCAAAACCTATCTCGTTTTCAAACCATGTTCTCACCATTGAGGTGCCCAATTCTTTCTCAAGAGAATGGATTAAGGAAAAATGCGCGCCTTTGATTAAACATTTTTTTCAAAACTCAGAATTCAACAATATCGTACTTGATTATATTATTTCACAAGAAACAGCCCATACCTTTCAAGAGCCTCTCCCTATTTTCACAAGCTCTAAACCTCCTCATAGAGAGGATCTTATAAGTTTTAACGAAAAATATAGCTTTGATAATTTCATTGTAGGCCATAACAATCGCTTCGCCTATGCAGCCTCTGAAGCCGTTTCTAAAGCCCCTGCAAAAGCTTATAACCCCTTATTTATCTATGGAAATGTAGGGCTTGGAAAAACACATCTTCTTCATGCTATTGGAATTGAAATTCAAAAAAAACACCCTAAGCTTAAAATTAGTTTAGTGTCTTCTGAAAAATTTACCAATGATATGATCAACGCCATTAAAGACAAAAAAATTGAAGCCTTCCGTGCCAAATATAGAACGGTTGATGTTCTTCTAGTAGACGATATTCAATTTTTAGCTGGAAAAGAACAAACTCAAGAAGAGTTTTTTCACACATTCAACGATCTACACAGCAGTAACCGACAAATTATTTTAACCTCTGATCGTCCTCCAAAAGAAATTCCTACCCTAGAAGTAAGACTTAGAACCCGTTTTGAATGGGGTCTAAGTGCAGACATACAACCCCCCGAATTGGAAACAAGAATTGCCATTCTGCGTAAAAAAATTGAACTCAATGACTTTAAAATTTCAGATGAGATTTTGCACTACATCGCAACACAAATTCCTTCTAATGTAAGAGAAATGGAAGGCGCCCTAACAAGAATTGTGGCTTACGCATCTCTATTAAATACAGAAGTTACCCTTTCTATTGCGAGTAACGTCATTATCGATATGGTCGGCGTTAAGCAAGAAAAACCCGTTTCTATTAACTATATCAAAAGAAAAACATGTGATTATTTCAATATAACCAACACAGACTTGTGCTCTAAAGAACGCACTAGAGAATTATCTTTTGCAAGACAAATTGCGATGTATCTCGCCAGGGAACTAACCAATGTGTCCCTTCCTAAGATTGGAGAAAACTTTGGCAATAGAGATCACTCAACAGTCATGCATGCCTGTGATAAAATCAAGAGCCTTATTCAAAATGATTCTGAAACAAAAAATATTATTTCAGTACTCATTTCTAATATTAAGAACGACGAATAACACCTTTTTTTGATGTGGAGAAAGGTGTTCATAAGTAAAGGAAAATGTCTTATAAAATGTGGATAAACTTTTAATACCTTAAAGTTATAAGTGTATTATGAGTCTTTAAAAATACTTATTTTTCACTGTACTAAAAGGAGAATTGAAAAATTAATCCACATATCAACACCCTATAAGACTAATAAAGCTATAAATTAAATTTAAAAGTCATCATCATCACATAAGTAAATAAAAAAGGAGCGTTAAAATGAAATTTTCTTGCAATAGCCAATTTTTACAAAAAGCAATGGGGATTGTTGATAAAGCTATTCCAGTAAGAACATCAATGCCTATTCTTGAAAATATGCTCATTGAATTAAATTCAGGAGAACTAAAATTAACAGGAAATGACCTTGAAATAGGGATTCAGAATAGTATCAGAATTGAAAATGAAAGTACAAACGGATCTGTACTTGTAAAATCTAAAATTCTACTCAGTATTTTATCAAAACTACAAAACCAAACTGTTCAAATTTCCGTAGATGAAAATAATTCAATGTCCCTCAAAAGCGAGAATGTTGATTTTGATATCTTATGTAGTTCTAAAGAAGGATATCCTGAATTTCCTTCTTTAAGTACAGATATAAGTTTTGATGTGAAGGTATCTGAATTAAGAGACCTTATCAAACATACTATTTTTTCAGTATCTATGGATGAAACGAAGCAATTTTTAAATGGAATTTTAATAAAAAATGAAGGAAATGACCTTTTCTTTGTATCAACAGATGGATACAGACTATCTTTAAAAAAGCACACTTTAGAGTCTATCGAAAAAGAGTTTTATGTGATTGTTCCATATAAGGCAATGAACGAATTAAATAAAATCATTCAAGTATTAGAACCAGATAAAATAGTTCAAGTAAAGCTGTCTGATACACAAGTTTCGTTTGCTTTGGATTCGTTTTTAATGATATCTCGAATCATTAATGGAAAATTCCCGGATTATAACCAAGTTTTACCTAAACAGACTGAAAATATATTTACACTTTCAAGAAGAATCTGTCTGGAAGCTGCAGAGCGTGCATCTATCATCGCAACATCTTCTAATAACGTTGTGAGATTTATTTTTGAAGGGGATAAATTAGGGATTAAAGCCAATGCGATTGGCCTTGGGGAGTTCTATGAAGAAATAGCTATTACTAGAATTTCTGGAGAGGGAGAAGTGAGAGTGGCTTTTGATGTAAAGTTATTATTGGAAGCCCTTAGAAATATAGAGTCTGATGAATTTAAAATAAAATGTAATGATGGAGCCACTCCATTTATGTTTGAACCTATCTCAGAGGGTGATTATATGTATGTCATTATGCCCATTAGAGCGAATGAATTTCAGCCTACACAGGTACAAAAAGAACAACCTGTTACCGCTTAGATGAATGATAAAAAAATTATGGATCAAGGGATATAGAAATTTAGAGGAAAAAGTACTTAATATAGAAAATTTTAGTTCTATTTTAATTTTTGGAGAAAATAACCAAGGTAAAACTAATTTTCTAGAAGCTATTTTTTTTTTAATCAACGGAAAATCACCTCTTGAAAATCAAATAGAAAATATAGTCTCTTTTTATGAGAAAGAGGCTGTAATAGGAGGCGATTTTACAACATTTTCAGGTGAAAACCGTCTTTATTGTAAGCTCACAAAAGAGGGTAAAAAATTCAGCATTTTAAATGGAAAAACACTTCGAACTTTTTCTTATCTCAAACACCATGTTCGAGCAGAGTTTATTTCTTCAGATATCATTCGTCTTTTTAAAGACTCCCCTCAGTTTAGACGTACGGAATTAGATCAGTTCTGTGGTCTTTATTTTAAAGAATATGGGTTTCTACTGAAAAAATATGAAAAAGTAATTAAACAAAAAAATACACTCTTAAAAGAATCACCAGAGGTGTCTAAAATTAGATTCTGGAACGAGGAGCTGATTAAGCTAGCTAAAGATATTGTTATTTATAGAAAACAGGCGCTAGAGAAGATTAATGGGGTTCTGGATGAATTAAGGATTGATGGAAACTTTGAATTATCGCCACTTAAAATAGAGTATGTATATATAAATCTAAAAATAGAGGGTCCAGAACAAAAGTATGAAGAGGCTTTAAGAGAAAAGTGCGAGTCGGAAATTCAAAAAGAAATAGCTGTTGGATATTCGCTCTATGGACCACATCGAGACGATTTTATAATCAAAATTGAAGAGAAGTCTCTTTTTTTATTTTGCTCAAGAGGTATTAATCGGCTTGTGGCAATTCTGTTAAAACTCGCACAACTGTTGAGTCTTCAAAAAAAAGAAGAAGCGTTTCCTATTCTCCTTTTGGACGATGCTTTCGCAGAAATAGACTCTTTTATTAAAGAAAAAGTGATTCAACTTATGTTCAATAAACAGATATTTACGGTATATGCTTCTGTCTTGAAGCAAGATAAAACCTTTTTTAAAGAGCCCCTTATTCTGACAATAGTCCAGGGAAAATTAAGCGTATGTACAGGCTAAAAACAGTATTAAATCAGGGCAGCTTATTTAAGAAAGTATGGGCTCACCATGAGAGCGAAAAAAAGCTCGTAGAAAATTGGGAAGAAATTCTTGGAAAATTGGCACTTGAAGTGAGATTTGGGTTCATTAAAGAAGGGGTTTTACATGTAGAGGTAAATAACCCGATGTGGGTAACTGAAATTGACTACTATAAAAAACATATTTTGGACAAAGTGAATAGTATTTTAGGTAAAAAAATTATTAAAGAGTTGAAAATAAAAAAAGAACTCAAAAAGAGCAAAGAAATTCCTGTTCAAAAAGTAGAAAAATCGAATGAAGATCTTGAAACGCTGATTAGGAAAGACATAGAATCTAAGCGTAAAAAAGGGTGGATTTTATGCTCAAAATGCGAAAAAGTGTACACAAATAAAGGACTGTGTACTTTTTGTTCTTTAATGGGAATTTGAGGTGGGAACAGATACCAACTTCTCTAAAGCTTCTAGCCGTTTTTCAAGACTAGAAATGCGAGTCTCCTTTTCCTGAATGAGGCGATAAAGCTTTTGAATAGCCACAAAAGCGACACCCGCTTCGTCTATAGAATAAATCACTTTGTCAGAATCACCTAAGTTAAAAGCAGAATAAAAATCTTGTGCCATGGGGCCAATATGAAGATGTTTATTAGGATCAATTTTGTAGTTCCATTTTGTAATGGGTAATGAGACTACTTTATCAAGAACTTCTTGTGCATTTAGGGTAATAAAGTTTTCTTTTTTATTACGGTCAGAAGCGTTTGCCCAGTTTCCCGTATTATCTAGATACGTTCCAACAGAGGTATCTATAATATGCGAGGCATCAATAACAGGAACACTACTTTTACCCAAATAGATGCCTCCTTGGGCTCTCACGATAAATTGATCGGTAGAGGTAGAAGAAATGTCTAAATTTTGAGAATCTCCCCAAACAAAGCTTCCTTGGTCGTTCGCAATGGCCCTTCTTCCTGCTGCAAACCCGTAGGACCCGAGTACAGAATTAGAATTTCCTCCAGCAACAAAACCCCATGGGGCGCTTGAAATAGTATTATTTTGTCCACCTGCAATAGAGGCATAGGTAGAACTTGAGATCGTATTGGTATTTCCACCCAGAAGAGAGGAATACCCTGATGAACTGAGAATTTGATTGGACAATCCACCCCCTAAAAATGCCTGATTAGACCCATAAATTTTATTGCTATTACCCCCCACTATCGAGGATTCAACGCTTCCAACACGGTTGTTTTGACCGCCCACCAGGGAAGAGTAATTTCCCGTAACAGAGTTTGATTGTCCTCCCCCTACATAGGCACTGGTTGCGTTAGCTTTATTCCCTGAGCCACCTCCAAGAAAAGAAGTATTCCCATTGGCGGCATTGGTGCCTCCGCCAACAATCGTGGCATTACTTCCTGATGCCGAATTATTAGACCCACCGACAACAACAGAAAGGGTTCCAGAAGCCGTATTGGACTGCCCCCCCCCTACAATAGATTGCTGACCACTTGCGGTATTAGAATACCCTCCGCCTACTACAGAACTGCTTTTCAGTGCGATATTTTGAAGTCCGCCTCCGATAAATCCATAAGGGCCATTGACGGTATTATTTTGGCCACCAGAGATGGCGGCATAGTCATCCCCAGCGACGTTGTTATCTCCCCCTAAGGAACCAGAAAAATTACCCGTAGCAGAGGTGTTATGCCCAAAGGAAACCGAATGGGTCCCAATGTTACTATCGTTCCATTTTGAAAGGTTTCCTGCACCAGTTTCAAGTTGGCCAGCACGTAAAGCAGCCTTTTTGGGATACCACATAAACCGTGTACTTGTTCCAAAGGGGTCTACAGATGCAGAGTCCATAGGAATGGCGCCGGATCCATAATTACCTACAAAAAGCACCCCATTTTGAGTAGAAACGTGAAGGGCCGTATACGGATTTGTAAGCCCAATCCCTACACGCCCCTTTGTAAAGTAGATATGATCTGTGCCGAGAGAACCATCATCTTTCCATTTGGAATCAATGCCTGTTAACTGAGATCCGTTTCCGACAAAAAAGTTTGCACTGACTGTTCCAATGACCCCTAACTCAGTTGAAGGAAGTGTCGTTCCAATTCCAACTTTTCCGGCACTGGTCAAAAAGAGCTTGTTGGTATTTAAAGCAAACGTGGCAGTAGTAAAGGTGGTAGCGCCACTGCCTGCCAAAGTAACGGTAAAGTTTTTTCCTGAGCTGGGCTGAAAAAGCATATTAGCCGCAGAGTTAAAGGTGCCTCCGTCGACCCGTAAAGTTCCATTAACGGACACATTCCCTGAGTTATCAATCAAGGCTTTTGGGATGCTAGACCCATTGCTCACAGTGAGGTTTCCATTCATTCCAAGGCTAGAGACTCCGGAAACAGCCGCCCCATTAATCACAACACTTTCCACTTGAAGTTGGCCTCCAGAAGCGACGATAGAAGCATTTCCACCCGCAAGAGTCAGAGAGCGGGCACTGGTATCAAAAGAAAAGGTGCTGCCAACGTTAAAGACGTTGTTAAACGGGGTCAAGGTGATGGCTCCGGAACTATTCAAAAAGGTATTTGAATAGACTTTTGAAAAAGTGCTTTCTCCCGAGGTATTGACGCTCCAGTTTGTAGCGGTAATATCGATTGTATTTGAGCCCGTCAAACTAAGGGCTCCAGAAGTGGTGAGTGTACCGGAAATGGCATTGGATCCGAGGGTCCCACTGGACAATGTTTTGTGTGTTAACGTTTGAGTTGAATCCAAATTAACCAGTGTTTTTCGAGTAGGTCCGGAATCGGCATAGTACAACAAGGACCCATCAAATTCGACAGCCCCCGCAACGGGGGAGGTTAAAAGCGAGCCGGACCGAATAATCAGCGGGGCGATACTTGTGGTGCCAGAACCAAGTTCAAGAAGTGCTCTTGGATCGGTGGCCCCAATACCAACATTGTTATAGGTGTACCAAATTTTCTGGTTTGTAGTCGAAGTCCAAATGTCCGAAAGATTATAGAGCCCACTCCCATCACCGACATATAAGTTGGCGGTAATGGTGCCGTTAATATCAAGGGATACTCGAGGCGATGTTCGTCCAATGCCAATAAACCCTGTAGTGGCATCGAGATAAAGTTTATTGGAGTTTACAGAAAAGGCGCTTGCCCCTGAAACCGTAATGTTCAAACTGGTTCCAGAAGGGGTGCTGAGAGTATGGTTTTTAAATCCTAGTTTTTCGATGACAACACTTTTGCCAGAGCTGGCGTTGATGGTTAACGTACTGCCACTAGATTCAGAAATAATCCCATTTTGGAAATTAACAAATCCGTTAACTTTGACCGGTTGTCCCGAGGCGGAATTTAAATTCAAGAGGCCCGAAGTCGAGCTTAGGGTATTGGAATCTAGCTGGGAATTTCCAACGGTTACCCTTGTAAAACGGCCATTTCCTGTAGGGGTAAGTTTCCAAGTGGTAGCGTTAATAGAAATGATTTGGCTGCTATTTCCAATTCCAAGGGGGCCCGTTGTCGCCCAGTTTCCAGACACATTATTGGACAAAAGGGTACTGGATAAAAGGGTTTTGTTGGTCAAAGATTGGGTGGCATTTAAATTCACTACGGTTCGACGCAGAAGATCAGACGTTGTATAAAAAAGATTGGTTCCATCCAGTTCAATAGCTCCTGATTCTGGACTAGAAAGGGGAGTCCCGGAATCTATTTTAAGGGGCGCTAAAGAGGTACTCCCTGCTTTAATATGCAGAACTGCGGTTGGGTTGGCGGTTCCAACCCCGGTAGTCCCATTGGCTTTTACCAGAAACAGGGGGGTTTCCCCAGTGGTTGAAATGGTAAGTCCAGGGGTACTGCCCGAGGTTTTAATGCCTAATTTTGCCACAGGTAAAGTGGTTCCAATGCCCACTAGCCCAGAAGACAATCCAAGATAGGCGTTGCCTTCAGTAACCAAATTCCCTGAACCAAGTAAATAAAGGTCTTCACTGGCCGTGCCATCATGAACAGTTCCAGAGCCAATAATAAGGTCACCACCTACGATATTGAGCTTTCCTGATGTTGAAGGTGCCGAGGTTCCAATTCCCACGTTTTGGTTGGTTTTGCTCACATAGAAAATATTGGGACTTACAGAGAGATTCCCCGTCAACGTAAGGTTTCTGACATTGGATATGTTGGAAGTTGAAAAGAGAACGCCTTCCACTTGAATAGCCTTGCCAGTAAAGCTTCTAAGAATGGTATTGGCATTGGTTTTTCCTGATAAAACATTTCCTTTAAATCCAAAGTGGGAATCTAAAAGAATGCCTGTATTGGTAAAGGGCGTAATATTTAAGGTGGTTGTGGATCCGGCGAGCGTATCGGTGAGTACTTTTGAGAAAGTACCGTATCCTGAGGCGTCAATTCCCCAAGCCGCAGAAGACACCACCACAGTATGTCCCCCACTTGCGGTGAGAGTCAGGTCATTACTTCCTGAAAGGGTGAGGTTTCCATTGGTTGTCCAGTTTCCAGAAACCGTGTTTGATCCAATGCCGTTGGAACGGATGTTTTTATTCGTTAAAGTTTGGACAGAGTCCAGAGTGGCAAGTGTTTTTCGAACAGAACCAGACTGTGTGGTGTAGTACAAAGAAGATCCGTCATACTCAATGGCCCCAGCCACAGGGGTGGTGGCCAATGTTCCCGGATTGATAATCAAGGAGGCCCTCGTAGGGGTGCTCGCTGCAAGATGAAGAAGACTTTGGGGGGTTGATAATCCAATTCCAACCAAGGAAGAGTAGTACGCGGAGCTTCCGTTTAATAGCCACAAAATATTAATACCGTTTAGCTTAGACCCATCCCCTAAATACGTGGTGGCATTGATCGTTCCGACAACTTGAAGTGTGGTAGACGGCGCAGTGGTATTTATCCCCACCTTGTTAGAATCGAGCACAATAAAAGCGGTTTGACGGGACGTATTAACCGCTTTAAAAATAGGAGAAGCCGTACTGGATCTGACCTCAAGCTTTGCGGTGGGGTTTGCCGTTCCGACACCCACATTTCCTGTAAGAACACTGAGCCTACTATTGCCACTTACCGTGAGATCTTGGAGGCGGGTTCCCGCGCCATAGCTCCAGAGTCGTCCCCCCAAAATGGCATCTCCTTGCACAAAGAGATCGGATTGAGAGGTATTATTTCTGACGCTTCCTGCGCCAATAGCAACGTCACCCACCACATGCATTTTGAGGTTAGCCGACGGAAGTGTCGTTCCAATTCCAAGGCTGTGTGTGGCTGCTTTGACCACAAAAGTAGGGCTATCCGCACTGAATCCTGCACTGAAATTAGCGGTGGTGACCCCAGACAAAACTCCGCCCATGCTAAGGGAGGTGACCGAGCTAACCGGCCCGTTCAAAAGAATCCCTTTCCCAGAAACCGGAGTAAGGGTAATGTCTGTGTTAGAAATCCCTGACAGGTCGGTTCCGCGGAGCCTCATCGCATCAAAGGCCACGCCCTTGTTGCTGCCTGACAAAATATTGATAGTTGAAGCAGTATTTTGAAGGGTATTTTGCGTAATTGAAAAATTGCCTACAGACAAAGAATGCGCGTTAGATAAAATGCCATCATTAAAATCCCAATTCCCTGTAAAGCCATTGTTTGCAATAGTATTTCTGTTTAAATAAATATTGCCAGAGGTGCGAATATTTCCCGTAGCAAAAAGGTTCCCCCCGACATGGAGCTTTTCAAGGGGCTGGCTGGTTCCAATGCCCACACTAGAGGCGCTTAATAGCAAGGACACCACGTTATGTGCCGATACCCAGCCGACACCCTCGGTGGTCTGAAGGTCCAAAAAGACCCAATCACTTCCGTTGAAACCTTCAAAGCGATTGGTATCCGAATTAAATCTCATAGATCCTCGGACATTGGCGGTGGTATTCCCAAGTCGAATTCCGCCTAAAATATCGAGTTTTTGCTGGGGGTTTGTAAGTCCAATGCCTACTTTCCCAGACCCTACGGGCATCAGTGTAATAGACTCGTTTTGAGAAACCGTTCTCATTGAAATGGACGTTCCTCTAAACGTCAGAGGGCCCGTCATCACATCACCAGTAACATTCATAAACGTGCTCTCCGCTTGTCCACGGGTATAGTACCTCAGATCTAAATTTCCTGTACTAAGCCGAGTAGTATGCCCGAAACTGTCCAGATAAACACCCTGAAAGACAATCCCGTTGTTCAGAGTCACCGTCGATTGTGTCGAGGTTTGTCCGTGAGAAATTAAAATAGAGCCCGTTGTAGTGGTATTCACCGTAATGCCGACCCCTTGAGCAAGAACCCCAACACTTGGCGTGCCGACTCCGTCTCCAATAAGGAGCTGGCCTTTCCTGAGTACCGGCATAGCCAATAGTTTCCCCTGTGTGACATCTGCATAAACAAGCGAGCTCGCTGAAAAAGTGCTCATTCCAGTACCTCCCTTAGCAAGGGGCAAGACGCCGGAAATAGCATCGGTTAGAACCTGAGTGATTCCAGATCCATTCCCGCGAAAGGTTCCGGCGAAGATGTTTGAAGAAACCGTCCCCACGATTTCTAGTGTGGTGGAGGGAAGCGTGGTCCCAATACCTACCCGAGAGTTTGCATCTACTAAAGAGATAATTTTGGGCCTATCTTGAAAATCCCAGCCCCCCCCGCTATTGGGTTGTGCATCCAAAATTTTCCAGGCGGTGCCATTGAAGCCTTCAAAATTAGTGCCATTAAATCGCATGCTTCCTGGATTCGAGATGGAGGTATTAAGAATACGAATTCCACCATTAACATCCAATTCTTGAGCGGGCTCTCGATTTCCAATGCCGACCCATCCGTTATTTGCAATAATAATGCGATCCGAACCCGAGGTTCTGAGCCGAAGGTCGCCTGCTTGATTTTTGTCTGAGTCAGCTTCAATCGCAATAGAGCCGGGCTGAGAAAACCCTCCTAAAATAGTCGAAGATTTTACAGCCGTATTCATTGTCGTGCCGTCTGGAAAAATCAAGATTCCCGAAGACAAACGCACATTTCCCGCAACATCTAAAAGTGATTGAGGAGAGGTGGTTCCAATGCCAACGCGATTAAGACCCTTGTTAACGACCAATGATCGGGTATTGACCACCAGATCACTATTGACATTTAAAGTGGAAATCAAGGTTCCAATGCCTGTAATACCCACGTAACTTCCGATTAAGTTTGATCCTGAAAAAACACCAATGACATTATTGGCGCTAACCTTCAACGCTTCTTGAGCCACAAGTGAGCTTACGGCATAAGGGACAGATCGAAGGGGGACACTTACTTTCCCCACCCCATCCAGCTCCAAAAGAAAGCTGACATTATCTTGTATAAAGAGCGATTTTGTGAGGGGAGTCACTTGCCCCAAGTCTACAGACATAAATCCATCCGTAAATAGAACCGCTGGGATGACCTCCTTCCAAAGTTCGTTACCCATAGAGTTGTTACTTAAATCTACGTTGGTATTGAGCCGCATAGTAATGGTTTTTCGACCCTGCAATAGCCCTGCGGTACTGTCGGAAAAGGTGCCCTCAAACGTGACCACGGGTGAGGCTAAGACAGAGACGCCTAGCCACAAACACAATCCGAGAAAGAGCACATAATATTTTGTCATGGGATAACCGCCAACTTTCCTTTCCCGAGTACTTTGCCATTATTTAGAAGGATATAAAAATAGACCCCCGCAGAGAGTGCGGTACTCCCAAACGTAGTGAGATTAATCCCAAACAGATTAAACCCTGCCTGACCTCCAGGGCTTCCTGCAGGAAAATGTTGTTGCAAAATCAAGTTGGCCAGCATGTCATAGAACTTAATATCAATATCCATATGCTTTGAAAGGGTGTACCCCAACTCAGTTCCTGTAGCTAGCCGGGAAGGGTTAGGATATACCAAGGCCGGCCCTAAAATAGCCGGGATAATAGTCTCAGAATGATCGCCTTCATCCAAAACAGCTAAATGACCGGACCCTTGAGCGACCACCGCGGCTCCCTGGCCCCTAAATCGAGAAGTAATCAGGATAAGCTTAGTTTGCCCGACATCTTGCTTATTTAAATTGATCTTAACCACGGTATTTTTCCTAGAAAGAGCACTGGCTTTTTCACGAATGACAAGCTCCGCCCATGGGCCATTAGGAAATGCCCAAAGGATCATCATCCCTATACAAAGCACTCTTAAGAGCCGCTTTCTTTTCTTATACATAAGCATCATATTCCCCTTTGGCAAAGATTCAAAACCGTTTTTCCCCTTAGGCACTGTCTATATCGAGTAAATCCACATAAAAGTTGTATAGCTAGAGAGTCTGTTTTTGAAACCGAGGGGTGTAGGTATCTCCCACGGGAAGCACTTCTAAAATGCGTTCATCCGGTTTCAGGGCATATGAAAACGAAAGAGATAAATAGTTTTTTGGGGTTAAATCCTCTAGTTTTTCAGCCCATTCAATCAGTACAAGGGCGTCTGTTTTCTGAAAATAGAGTTCAATATCCAGGGTAAATAAATCTTCCAGTCGTTCAACGCGGTAGAGGTCCAAATGATATAAGGGTAAAGATGCCTGGTATACGTGGACGGTGGTAAATGTAGGCGAGGTTACTTCATTCTGGACGCCAAGATAGCGTGAGAGTGCCCGAATAAATGTGGTTTTTCCTGTTCCCATCTCGCCATTGAAGAGTAAAATATCCCCCTTTTTTAACTGGAAAGAGAGGGCACGGGCATACGCCTCGATAGCGTGAAGCGATCCCATCAGTAAACACCCCACACCACCCTATGATAGAGGGTGTGCATGGGTTCTTGTAAAACAGGATGAACGAGGTCTGGAGCCAGTTCATTCATGGGGATTAATACAAAATCTCGCTCATGGAGCATCGGGTGAGGAATAATCAGATCCTCCTGGCAAATAATTTGGTCTCCATAAAATAAAATATCAAGATCAATAGTCCTGGGATCATAAGTGCCTTTTTGCGTGCGCCCCAGCTTTGTTTCGATATCTTGTGTTGCCGTCAAAAGTTCCTGTGGGGTTAACAGTGTTTTGAGGGAGAGCACCCCATTTAAAAAATCAGGCTGAGGAATGACCGAAATGGCCTTGGTTTCAATAAGGGTAGACACCTGACCCATTTCAATCGAGGGGTTTGCTTCCAGTAAAGCAATCGCCTCTCTAATCGTTGCTTCACGATTGCCAATATTAGCTCCGAGGCCTATCCAGACTGTTTCAAACATGAGATATCCCCTCAAGTGCCATAAACGTATCTATGCATTTTTTATAGGGTAAAATGTCATGCACGCGCAGAATCTGTGCCCCTTTCATCCAGGCATAGAGACCTGAAGCCAGGCTTCCATACAGCCGCTCTTCCACAGGGTCACCCAACAAAGTCCCAACAAATGATTTTCTCGATAGGCCCACCAAGACTGGAAACCCTAGCTGTACGAGGTCTGGTAGATGCCTTAAGAGTGTCATTGTATGCTCAAGGTTTTTTCCAAATCCAATGCCCGGATCAATCACGATGTTTGTAATTCTGGCCTTTTGAGCCGTATCAATAGCCTTTTTGAGCTCTGAAACGACACTTGCTACCACATTGTCATAGAGGGGGTTTTGCTGCATTGTCTCTGGAGTTCCCTGCATATGCATCAGAATGACCCCAGCCCCATGCTTTGCAATCATAGCGGGCATGCCAGGGTCCTTCTTAAACGCAGAAATATCGTTAATAAAATGAGCCCCGCAAGATAAAGCCAAGTCAGCCACCTCGGACTTGGTTGTATCCACTGAAAAAGGAACTTTAAAATGGTGTGCAAATACAGAAAGAAGGGGACTTAGTCGTAAAATTTCTTCCTTTGCAGAAATGGGGTGAGCGCCTGGTCGGGAAGATTCTGCCCCAATATCAATAATATCGGCCCCTTCTTCAATCATGGTTTCAATGTGGGAAAGAACCTCATCAAGGCCACGATAGCGGCCTCCGTCAGAAAAGGAATCGGGGGTAAGGTTAACGATCCCCATTAATTTTGGTTTTAAAAAGTTCACAATTTTCGTTATATCACTGGACTGATATAATCAATTCTTCGTCGAGAGTACCTTGTTTTATAAGAGGGGGTATTTCTCAGCAGAGTAACAATGCCGAGGTGGTGGAATTGGTAGACACACTAGCTTGAGGGGCTAGCGGGGAGACCTGTGCAGGTTCAAATCCTGTCCTCGGTACCATTAAATATGACAATACATGCTATTTCATTTGGAACATCAGGCCATCGGGGAATCTTAGGCGACTCTTTTACTCTGTCGCATGTCTGTGCGATTGCCTACGCAGTGGCCGATCTCTTAAAATCCCAAAATCCTTTCCCAAAAATAGTTCTAGGCTATGACCCCCGCCAAGGAAACAGTCCGACTCTTGAGCCTGGAAGCCTCACGCATGCGGTCGCGGCAATTCTTTCTCAAGAGAAAATTCACGTGTATGTTCTAGATCACCCTTCTCCAACCCCCCTTGTTTCGTGGGTGATTGAACAAAACGCTTTGGACGGAGGCCTCATTCTAACGGCGTCGCACAACCCCCCTGACTATAATGGTATTAAATTTAACGATGCTACGGGTGCCCCAGCCCCTATTTTTCTTACACAACAGATAGAAAAAAAAGCCAATCTCATTCTGTCTACCCAAACCCTTATCGCGGGAGATATCGACAAGGCCTATTTGACGTTTATCGATAAAGATAGCGATTTTTCAAAGGCCCTTTCAGCACATCTAAGTACGCTTGAAAGCCCTTCTCTTACACAATTGAAATTGGCTATTGATGTGAAACATGGAACAACGGGACGTGTATGGAAGGCGCTTGGGAAACACTGTCATTTTCAAACGCTTTTTATTCACGATGTCCCGATGTCAGATTTTGGAGGACTAGAGCCCAATCCTACAAAAAAAGGTGCTCTAGATACGCTTAAGCAGTATGCTGTTTCAGAGGGGGCGTCTCTTTCTGTAGCCCACGATCCTGACGGAGACCGCCACGTTATTTTAGATGAAACAGGGGCTCCTTTGACGCCAGAAGAAACGGCGCTTATCATCGGAGACATGCTTCTGAAAAAGAAACTGCCTTTGTCGGGAATAGTGACAACCCTCGCCTCTTCACGCATCATTAGGCAGTGGTGCGATCGCAATGGACTTTCTTTTGATGAAACCGAGGTAGGGTTTAAATACTTTGCCCCCTACTTTCAAAAAGCCAGAGATCGTCATGCTTGGGTTATTGGGGTAGAGTCCTCGGGAGGGATTTCGGCTTCAGTACACACCATGGAAAAATGCGGCTTTTTCCCTGTTTTGATGGTTATGGCGGCACTAAGCTTGAGTGGAAAGTCCTTGTCCGAGCTCAAAAAAACAGTCATGTCCCCCCTCGGTCAGTCTATATTTATTGAAGAAGAATATCATTTTGAACAGAGAGTAAAACCTCTCCTGGGCACTTTTTTAGCCGCTGCAACTCAGCAAATAACCGCCCCCTTTTTTGAGAATGAGGTGGCGGAGGTGATCACGATCGATGGTCTGAAAATAAACTTCTATGGGGACACATGGGTGCTGTTGCGCCTTTCTGGAACAGAACCTGTCGCAAGGATCTATGCCGAGGCAAGCGAACTTTCCATAGCTAACTCGCTTGTAAATCAAGCAAAGGGAATGCTGATCGCCCATGGATTTGTGCCTATATCGGACCAAAATAAAATAATATAAAATAGTTTGACAAATGCATTTTTTTTCTGCTAATATCCGTTCTTAAGAATTCAAAAAAATAAATTTATAACCCAAAAGGGGGTTCCCATGAAAAATCTAGCCATTTCCGTGCTCATTTTGCAGTTTTCGATTGCTATTCCGCTTTTTTCAGCGACCTCGACCACGGCAGGGCCGGCTTTCCCAGCGTTCTTGAAGGATGTTAGGTATCAGTCCTACGTCAAGAAAAAGCCAATGGTGAGAGCAAAGGTGCTGATGGGTAAGTATGGGACGCTGCCGAATTTGGTTGCAGACACCGCCCTAAATAATGCAGGCTATCGGACATGGGCGGATGACCAGTTAAAAAGAGGGGGTTTCCCAACCAGAAACATGGCTTTATTGGGGCCGTCGTGCAATGCGATAGCGAATGTGGCCGACGAAATGCAAGTAATAGAAAAGAGAAAGAAGCGCGTTACGGGCCCTGGAAGTGTATCGAGGATCTATCATATGCAGCTCAAAAGAGACCAAGAGAGTGCGCTAAGCTTGGTTCAGAAAGCTCCGGCATTGGCAGAGGCTTGGGAATCAGAGCCAGACGCTATTGAATCTGGGGTTGTGGTAACGGTTGCAACTTCCAATCCAGTGGTGGTATCAAGTCCGGTTCCGGCGAAAGCAAAGGCAAAATCAGCCAGCTTTGACATCGCGTTGCTGGATACAACAAAGCCGACGATAGGTGTTCCAGAAATTGGAGGGAAATCGGTGTGGTCAGGTGATTTTCTATCAACTACGCCACTCATCCAAGTCAGGATTACAGATGAATCGATATCGTCATGGAATATGCAACTATTAAACAGCGCTAATACGGTCATAAAGTTTAACAGTGCTACGGGGCTCAATGGAACGACTGCAACGGGCTCGTTGCAGGTGCTAACGAATGCAGCATTGGGCTCAGAGACCTATAGGCTGGTGATTAACGCACAAGACAGTGCCGGAAATACGCAAACCTCAGAGATCACGGGGTTGGTGGTAAAAACAGGTTTGAGCATCGGCAGCCCTTTATTGGGCCCTAATCCATACAATCCGAACAAGGGTCCGGGCTCGATTGAATATCAGCTGACGGAAGGGGCAAGCGTTCATGTGGTCATTTTATCGGCCAACGGCTCAACGGTATGGGACACGCAAATTTCTCAAGACAGCCTAGGTGGACAGGCAGGGTTTAACCGAGTGCTGTGGGATGGAAAAGACCGTTTTGGGAACATCGTGGCGAATGGTCCGTATGTCGTTTATCTGGTTGCAAAGAATTCAGAAAAGAGCGTTGCCAAGATCAAAGTCTTGGTCTTGAAATAGGGAGAAAACAATGAAGAAGCAGAGTATAGCGTTGATATGTTTTTTAGCTCTTTTCTCACTGCCAATAAAGAGTATGGGTTCGGATGGGGCGGCCCAATTTTTAGATCAAAGTCTGTATCCAAGGGCAGTGGGTATGGGAAGTGCGTACACCAGCTTAGCGAATGGAAGCGACGCACTGAGTTGGAACCCGGCGGGTATTACGGGGGGCGATATGGCGGTCTCGTTATTTCGGTACATTGAAAGTGATTATATAACGATTCAGGGTTCATATGGGCTCTCTTTCATGGGTCACGATATGGGGTTTGGGGTAGGGTATGTGTCCTCCCGCTTTGATGGGGTCCAAGAAACGCTAAAACAAGGAGAAAGTCGAGACACAACAACCGGAATACTCTATGGATATCTCGGGCAGGCCCTTCAGCTGGGAGGGAGTGTCAAAATTCAAGAAGGGTTCACAGCCGGAATGACCTTAAAAATGGTGCAAGAAAGAGAAGCCAACCATTCAGCGAGCGGGGTGGGTCTTGATGTGGGTATTCAATCCGAGCCGTTCAAAAATTTCAAAGTGGGAGCCGTCATTAAGAATCTAATCAGCCCAGAGATGACCTGGGACACCCCCTCAAAAAGTGTCGATACGCTTACCCGAACAGGCGTAATAGGCATTGCTTACACCTTGGAAAAGCTAACACTCAGCGCCGATTTTTCTGCAGATGCGCATGAGACATGGGTACAGGCGGGTGGTGAGTATCTGCTTCATCCAATGTTACCGATACGCGGTGGGATCGGTAAAAACGAGTGGTCCATGGGTACGGGTCTGATTCTAGGCAGCACGTCTATAGACATGTCCTACACCCAACATGCTAAGGAAGGAGTCGACGGCTCATATCGTCTCGGTTTAAGACACACATTTTAGTTCAAAAAGAAAACACGAAGGGAGTAGGAAATGAAAGTAAAGGCACAGTTAATCACAACACTGTTAGGAGTCATGATTCTCACGACAACCACACTAGGTCAAAGCTATGACCCGACAAAGCTCTATTACAACAGCGGCAATTTTGGGCTAGGTACAAGCACGCCGCAGGCATTTCTGCACCTCAATGCAGCCAACCCATTGATACGGCTCACCAGCACATCTGCGGGTCAAACGATTGACAATGACGGTACAAATAACGGGTGGGCAGGGCTT
>JAHFDB010000029.1 GCA_023249195.1 bacterium
TCGACCCCTAAAAAAGTCCGTTTGGCCATGCCATAGCCCGACTCGACAACCAAGGCCTGAATTTCTACCAAAATGACCCGACTGCCCTCTGAAACCCCTGATACGACCGATCCGGGATGCGAGAGTGTGTTCTCATCGATAAACAGTTCCGACGGGTTGACGATGGGCTGCATCCCCTGTGGCTTCATATCAAAAATCCCAATTTCGTGGGTGCTGGCATAGCGGTTTTTAAACGAACGTAATACGCGATATTGCTGGGTTCTATCCCCCTCTAGAAACAACACCACATCGACTAAATGTTCCAGTACTTTTGGGCCGGCTAAGCTGCCGTCTTTGGTGATGTGTCCAATTAAAAGGCCAAATAAATGACGCTCTTTAATCACGCCAATGAGCTCATTGGCACTTTGACGCACCTGATTCACACTGCCCGCGATCGAGGGAATTTCAGGGTGAAACACAACCTGAATCGAGTCTAAAATGACGAGGTCGGGTTTTTCATGCTCAATGGCTTTGACAATGTCGAGAATATTCGATTCTGAAAAGACAAGTAGATTTTCGCTGTTATGGCCTAGGCGATGGGCACGTAAATAAATTTGAGAGACCGATTCTTCACCTGAAATATAGAGCACTTTGAGACCTTGATTGGCCACATTTTGGGCAATTTGTAAGGCAAGGGTCGATTTGCCAATGCCTGGTTCTCCGCCTAACAGGGTCACGGAACCTCGCACCAAGCCTTTCCCCAAAACATGGTCACATTCACTGATGCCTGTAGACTGATATTCTTCTGGTTTTAAAATAACGCTATGGATAGAGACAGGGGTGTTTTTTTTCTTTGAGACACGGTTTCGGGTATTCGGCACAGACGCTTCTGTACTTTCTTCCAAAAGGGTATTCCATCCGTCGCAGCTGGGACACTTTCCTTGCCAGCGCGGGGACATCGCCCCGCAACTTTGGCACCGGAATTCGAGTTTATGCACTGGTCGTGAGAAGCGGAATTGCCTCGGGTATTTTGTACTCAACCTGAGGCTGTTTAGACGGTTTAATGGCAAAAGCAACGGCGCCTTTCTTCATGGTCGCCTTTATATCCAAACAGGTTCTCAAATTGCCTTGAAGTAAGGTGTCTGCCAACGCATCTTCAAAATGCTCTTGGATAGACCTTCTCAGAGGCCTTGCGCCTTGTTTTTGATCAAACCCTTTCTCTACCAAGAAGTCTTTTACTTTTTGGTCTACTGAAATGGTGATTTTCTTTTCTTTGAGGCGTTCTTGAACATCGGACAACATCACATTCACAATTTGATTGATATCGGGTTTAGTCAGAGATTTAAAAATGACAATATCGTCGATTCGGTTTAAAAATTCGGGTTTGAACTCTTTTCTGAGTTCTTCTTGCAATTTCAACTTCATTGAATCATATTTGGCTGTTTCTTGGCGGGACGAATCGACAAATCCAAAGGTCGTTTCACGCTCAATAAATTTGCTGCCTACGTTGGAAGTCATGATAATAAAGGTGTTTTTGAAGTTAACCGTTTTGCCAGTAGAGTCGGTCAATCGGCCATCATCGAGTATCTGTAGCAAGACGTTAATGACATCGGATGACGCTTTTTCAAGCTCATCAAACAGTACAACCGAATAGGGCTTTCGACGGACAGGCTCAGTAAGCTGACCCCCTTCGTTAAAACCTACGTATCCGGGAGGCGAACCCACCAAACGAGATACGGTGTGTTTTTCCATATATTCGGACATGTCCATGCGAATCAGGGCATCTTTGCTTCCAAATAAAAACTCGGCCAAAGTCTTCGCCAGTTCAGATTTACCCACCCCTGTAGGGCCTAGAAATAGGAAGGATCCGTTAGGCCTTTTGGGGTCTTTTAAACCTACTTTGGCACGCTTCACAGCCCTTACCAAGGCCTTAACGGCATCATCTTGCCCAATAATGCGTTTTTTGAGTTCGGTTTCCATTTTAATCAGTCTGGCCGATTCTTCTTCTGTCAGCTGGGTAACAGGCACCCCTGTCCACGAAGAGACCACTTCAGCGATGGTGGCCGCCGTAACAATGCGATTCACAGCCCTTTTTTGGTCATCAGGCAGGGCATCTAATGTTGTTTCAAGCTCTTTTTCTCGTTTTTCTAGTAAAGAGACAACGGCAGCATCGTGATTGCGAAGTGCAGTTTCCTTTTCAAGCTTAATTTTTTCTTTTTCTTTTTGAATATCCCGAATATCAGCGGGCAACGCATTGGCTTGCAACATCACTTTTGAGGCGGCTTCATCGATCAAATCTACGGCTTTATCAGGTAAAAAACGTTCGGTAATATACCGGTTGCTTAAATCCACGGCCTCTCTTAAGGCATCATCGGTGATGGTCACCTTGTGGAAGGTTTCATATTGGTGCTTAATTCCTTTTAAAATTTGCAGCGCTTCCTCAATGGCAGGTTCTGCGACATGGACAGGTTGAAACCGACGCTCGAGCGCCCCATCTCCTTCGATATGCTTGCGATACTCGTCCATAGTGGTGGCCCCGATGCATTGCAACTCACCCCGAGCTAAAGCCGGTTTGAAGAGATTGGCGGCATCCAGGCTGCCTTCTGAGCCGCCAGTACCAATAATGGTATGCAATTCATCAATAAATAAAATAATATTTTTGGCTTTTCGGACTTCTTCCATGACTTTTTTAACACGGTCTTCAAATTCTCCGCGATATTTTGTTCCCGCAACCAACAGCCCTAGATCGAGCATGATAACCCGCTTCTCTGCCAACTTTTCAGGCACTTGTCCTTTGATAATTTGTTGGGCAAGGCCTTCTACGATCGCGGTTTTTCCCACGCCAGGTTCTCCTGTTAAAACAGGGTTGTTTTTAGTGCGTCGGCACACAATTTGGATAATACGTTGAATTTCTTTTTCACGACCTATGACCGGATCAAGGTGGCCTTCTTGGGCTAAAAAGGTCAAATCGCGGCCATATAAATCGACATTGGGGGTGGCGACGGCACTTTGTTGTCTTTGGGGAGCAGCAGAAACCTTGTCGACTAAAATTTTAAACAAGGCTTCTTTAAAGCTAGCTGCAGAAAGGCCTAGCTCAGACAATACCCTGGCTGCAATACTGGTAGGGTCTCGAAAAATAGACAAAAACAAATGCTCGACATTGACATAGTTATGGCCTAGTTTTCTTGCTTCATCCCAGGCATTGGTTAACACTTGCTTGGCCTGTTGAGTAAAGGGGATGTTGCCATAGTCAGAGGCTAATCCGCCATATTCTAAGCGTTCTTCAACGGCACTGCGAATTTCGTCAATGGACAGTTTCATATCGTGCAGCACTTTGACTACGACATTATCCCCTTCACCGATAATGCCCAGTAATACGTGCTCGGTACCCACATAGCTGTGGTGAAATTTTTTGGCTTCTTCTTGAGCCAGCATGATGGCCTGTATGGCCTTTTCAGTAAATCGGGAGAACATAGTAAATTGATGATAGCCTATTTAAAAGGTGATCGCAAGAATTCTTCCCTGAAATTTTTGCCCAAATACTTCGATAATAGAATTGTTATGCGCCATAAAACCATTGCGACACAGTCTAAATCTGTACCTTTAGCCCCCTCTATAGCTAAATTAGTGCGCATGCGAAACGACTTGGGGCCCCTACCTAAAATGGTCAGGGATTTTTCAGTCGCCCAAGCACTTCTTACGATACTTATTCAACTCAAGGCGATTCAGATTCCTAAAATTCTGCCCTTGTTAACCATTCTCATCAATAAGCCGAGGGCTCTTCAGTCTGCGTTGAAAGAATATCCCTATGAAGCCACAATCAGAAGCTATCTTGTTTCGCAGGATTTAATCGCAATCGATGATCCGCGCTCGATTCTCGACATCCTAAAGGCGGTCAAAGAATATGTCAAAGACATTGAAAAGTCAGAAAAAATCCATGATCAGCATGAATTAGAAATGCGTATTTTAGAGGAACTTAATAATCTGTTAAAGTGTCCAAATGGCCCTTTTGAATGGGGCCCGATTCAAAAAACTATTTTAAAATTAGCCAGTAAATTTTCTAAAAACCCGTTCCCTTTTACGCCTCTTTTTTCTTCAACGGTCACTCTGTTTTACTCTATGCTGAAGGGCCCAGATGGCCTTGTCTCGGAAGAGACTCCTTTGATAAAACTGACTTATTTTTGTAAAAAACCACTATGTTTTGATAAATATATACGTGTTCTCTGCCAACAAGCAGAACAACTTCCTACAGAGTGCCCTAATGTTGAGATTTTAGCTCGTATGATCTATCTGGATCCTTCCTGTGTGAGCTTCTTTATAATGGCTTGTCAGAATCCCTCTTTGTGTAGAGACGTATTAGATAGATATGCTGAGATGAAGGGGGATGAGGCTAGAAACCTCAGGAAGGAGATAGAAGAGAAGGGCAGGATTCCCCCTTTATCGCTAGATACAGAAGGGTTCATTCGTCAGAGCCTAAGAGCACTTTTTACGTTACGCCATTACGACATATCGATTTTGGAATATGCGACTCACAATAATTGTCGTGAGGTGATTTCTTATTTATTTCAGCGGATTCAGATATTTGATCGGACCCTTCTTGCCCAGGACCCTCATTTTATTGGGAATGCCCTTCTTACAGCGATAGTACTTGAGAACAAGGAAGCTTTTAATGTTCTATATGAAGGGCTCAATACTTTAGAGCCTGTGTTTGTTCAAAGCGTTCTAAGACTGGAGGCTAGCGGTAAAACCATCATTCAACATGCCCAAGACGTTCATTTTTTGGAATAAGACAGCAGAAGGTTCACTTTCGACCCTTTCAGGGTGATATTTTGGTATACTGTTTTTATGCCAGGTTCTTCTTTGCCCGTTTTACTGATCGATATCGGTAATTCCAATACCGAATTCGCCTCTTTTTATAAGGGTAAAATTGGAAAAACATCTCGTATTGAGACGGCTAAGTTTGAAAAAACGTGGCTCCCTTTTGAACAGTATTCTCGGATCATTGTTTCTTCAGTTGTTCCTAAACTCGACGCAAAATTGGCCACACTTTCCACGGTTACTTTTATCACAGCCAACACCATTCCAGAGCTTAAAGTGAATCTTCCCAAGCCCTCACAGGTGGGGGCCGACCGATTGGTCAATGCCTTGGGAGCGTGGAAAATCTGCCATTCGAGTTGTGTCATTATTGATTCGGGTACAGCCACCACATTTTGTTATGTAGATGCAAAAGGTATTTATCAAGGTGGGGCGATTTTTCCAGGGTTAGGGATTGCATCTAAAGCACTCAACGACTACACGGCCAAAATTCCCCTCATTCACGTCACTGCCCGCCAAGAATGTTTGGGAAAAACAACACAAAAAGCGGTGCAGTCGGGACTTTATTGGGGCTTTATTCATATGATTAATGGGATGATTGGACAGTATAAGCAGCAGGATCCTAAAGCTAAAATTATTGGCACAGGGCAAGGCTTGCAAGTCTTAAAATCGCAACTTTATTTAGACATTTTTGAGCCGAAGTTGATTTTTAAGGGGCTGGCTCAATGTGTGTAAATATTCAAACCCAACCAATCCCAAAATAGACGCTACGATACTGTCATGATCCTCATTGAAACAAACTTGGGGCAAGGGCAGCCTTACACTATGGATTTAATGCGTGTAAACTCACGGAAATAGTCTCGTTTACAGTGCCTGCCAATCAACGGTCTATAGGTGTTATGAAAAAAATAGGGATGAAGCGTGATTTTCAGGGTGATTTTTTACATCCTAAACTCCCGAAAAACCATCCTCTTTCATTGCATGTGTTGTATAGAATTTTTGAGTGATTTTATGTTTGAACTTAGTCAGCTTGCATGGAGTTTTCTAAGATCACAAATTGTGATCTTAAAGAATATCGAATCACGAATGCTATTGTTCAAGTAGAAACTGACTCTAGTAATTCTGAACTGTACGAAAAAATCGTACAGTTGAAACTGTCAGCATACAATGGGGCAGTACCGGTAAAGATCAAGAAAACTAATGATATTTATTGAACTCAAAAACCAGACCAGAAATAGCAAAATTTACAATCAATGAAGATTAAGATAGTGTATAGTGTGTTCTCTCTATAAAGGGTCCCCCAAGATAAACCCTCACAAATGAGTGTGGTGTTTATATACGATTGGAAGACCCTTAATAGAGAGATAAAGTCAAACCTTATAGCATTAATTCTTCATTTCTATCTATGCGATAAATAGCAGGTGAATTTGGAGAAAATTTTCTTACTGTTCTTATTCTGCTATCGCTAGATTTTTTCATTCTATACATAACTTCAGATACTTGATGTTTATCAATAGTCGTTTCTTTTGGACACGTCTTATTCGTTTGACTGCAAATTTCTTGAATTGTAAAGTCTCCTATTTGAGATAAAATTGCGCTTCGAATATGGTCAATTATATTAAATTTCTCCTCCCTAATATCTTGATTTGCAATGTAGTAACGCCCTTTCACATTTACTAGATTGTTCTTTCTATTTGTACATATAAAAAGCCTAGCTCTTATACGAGATTCTTCTTTCTTAGAATCAATACTCACATCAAAAATTCCAAGTTTTTTGTACTCCTCTATAATGTCATTAAAAGAAACTCCCTCCCCCTGTCTATTCTCAATAAGATTCTTGGCAACATCAAAAGCTATCTTCCAAGCATCATTTTTCTTCTTTGTTCTGTGAGATTCAAATATCGATTTTGAAGATATTTCTTTATTTCTCATAGAAAAGCTAACATCTAATTTAGAATTTTCTCCAACGAGCTTAGAAATTGTGGCGTCTATCCCAATAACTACAGCTAGCAATTCATCTCTTTTTTGTTTGAGCTCATTTAAAGTTTCAAGCAAATTTGCATTCATTACCCTCACTCCTTCCTAAGGATTTAAAAGAACACCCTTATTGAACCTTTCCGCAAATATAGCACACCAAATACACATCGTATAGATAAAAAATCTATACCATCATATACGATGTTACAATCCTCAACTACTCTTTGGATGATTTAGTTCAATAAACCCACATAGAAGTACCCACCCTCCTCTCAAAAACAGATCAATGCTAGAATTAATGAATGCCACCCATACTTTTTGTCGTCGCTGGAGCCAATGGAAGTGGAAAAACAACTTTTGCCTTAAAATTTACTCAGAAACATAATCTTGTCTTTATCAATGCCGACGAAATTGCAAAATCAATTGATCCTAACAACATCAACAGAGCAAAAGTGACCGCTGGAAGGCTCTTTTTTAAACAATTCAAAATCCAACTCGCTCAATATAAATCATTCATAATTGAATCTACACTTTCAGGACATTACCTCATAAAGTATCTTGAAGAAGCAAAGTCACTTGGATACGAGATCCACCTGATGTATCTTTTTTTAGATGATCCCGCTATGAATATCAAACGAGTCCAAGTTCGTGTCAATAATGGAGGCCATAGCGTTCCTGAATCAGATATTGTGAGACGATTTTATAGAAGCAAACAGCTCTTTTGGAAAACGTATCAAAAGTTATGCGATAAATGGATGCTCCTCTACAACTCAGACAGTCACTTTGAAGAAATAGCCTTTGGATATAACAAAAATACTTGTGAAAACGATACCATTTTGAATCCCGCCTTATTTAATAAATTCAAAGGAGACAATTTATGACAAACGAGGAATTCGCAAGAGAAAGAGCCGATATCATTCGCATTGGGAATCTTGCTGTACAAGAAGCTCAAGAAGAAAACCTGAGAAATGGGATTCCAAATGTCTACTCAAAAAATGGAAAAATATACTATCAGCTCCCCAATTTAGAAATCACCTCTGAAGACCCGTTTCTTGATTCTGAGAAATGGAAGAAAAGGGCTTGATCGTGCATTTCTTAAAAAGCCTGTTGTTAAGGAGTATTAGCGATGTCTAGAAATCATTTGAAGGTACAGGGTCAAGACATCGCATTGGTTTCTATCAAAACCCAAGATTACTTGTCACTTACAGATATTGCCAAGAATCGGAATCCTGAAACACCGGCAGATATCATCAAAAATTGGCTACGAACTCGAAGTACCATTGAATTTTTAGGATTGTGGGAACAACTGCATAACTCTGATTTTAAACTGGTCGAATTCGACCAGTTTAGGAGTGAAGCCGGGTCAAATCATTTTGTACTTTCACCTCAAAAATGGATTGAATCGACACAGGCGAAGGGGTTGACTTCAAAATCCGGACGTTATGGAGGGACATTCGCTCATAAAGATATTGCTTTTGAATTTGCTTCTTGGATATCCCCTCAATTTAAACTGTATCTCATCACAGAATTTCAACGCCTCAAAGAAGAAGAACGCAAAACACTTGGCTGGGATATCCGCCGAAATTTGGCAAAAATTAATTATCGAATTCATACAGATGCTATTAAAGAACATTTAATCCCTACTCAGCTTAGTGCTAATCAAACCTCTTTGATTTATGCAACAGAAGCGGACATTTTAAATACAGCCCTATTTGGCATGACTGCTGCTCAATGGAGGAAAGAACATTTTGATAAAATAGGAAATATTCGAGACTATGCAGACGTGACGCAATTGGTATGCCTTTCTAACCTTGAGAATTTAAATGCATTGTTTATTTCCGAAGGATTTTCACAAAAGGAGCGCCTAGAGCGGCTCAATAAACTGGCCATCCATCAAATGACTATTTTGACTAAAGATATTCAAAGATTAGAGGAAAGTAACCCTTAGGGTCACTGAGAAATGGAAAAAATAGCAGTAATGCGTGATTTTTTGAGTTTTAGAAATAGGTGGCGGGAATTTGAAGGATATTTTGAGAGATCCTTTCAATACGGGTGCTTTGGTTAATAATGACCCCAAAGGGGCATGCGTAGTCTTGTATGAACCCTTTGAGGGCACCTAATTGGTTGCTGCGAATTAAGGAGCCTGATTTTATTTCGATAGGGATGCATCCAAAGTTGCCTTCGATGATTAGGTCTATTTCGGCCTGATTTTGCGTTCGATAATAGCTGTATTGGAAGGGGTTAGAGAATGTTTGGAAACCCTTAATAAGTTGTTCTGTTACCGAACTCTCCCAGAATCGGCCGAAGGTGTGGTGATGTGTCATCATGTCGATAGCCCTTATGTTTTGAAGAAAAAGACTGAGGCCAGTGTCTCGGATATAGCCTTTGGGAGACTTGATGAGTCGTTTTTTAGAGGATTTATCAAAGGCAGGAATACGTCTCCATAGGAATGTGCCTTCAGCGATATCAAAATAGTGTCTGATAGTGGGTTCTGAAACCCCAATGGATCGGGCAAAATCTGAATGTCGAATAATGTTGCCTGATGCTGAAGCTAGCATGTGGATAAATTTTCGATAGGCATCGTTGTTGAGTCCAGGAAAAAGTTGTCGAATATCGCGTTGAATATAGGTTTCAAAATAGTTTTTCATCCATATTTGTGAGTAAGTAGGGGTGTTTCTACCCAGAAAGGGGTCGGGATAGCCTCCGTAAAAACATGACTGGATCACTTGAGTAGAGGACAGGGCTTGGGTAAGCGTGTGCAGGGCTTCAAAGTTTTGGTTAAGGATATGGGAGTAAAGAGGTGAAAGAGGTTGATCCCAGGCTTCGTTCCAGAGAAATGGGCTTAATTCTACGATAGCAATTCGACCTGCGAGAGATTCACTGATGTGGCGTATCAGTGTTGGAGAACTAGATCCTGAGAGCAGAAATTGTCCGTTTTGTGTGCGATTTTTATCAATTTTGACTCGGAGTGCTGGGAATAGGCTCGGGCAGAGTTGGGCCTCGTCAAGCAGGACAGGCTCGAGATACCGTTCTAGAAAATAGGCGGGGTCTTCTAAAATTCTATCGGAGGTTTGCGTGTCTTCAAGATCAAAATAAGGTGAATTTGGGCGCAATTGCTTGAGGATCGTCGACTTCCCTACCTGTCGGGCGCCCAGAATGGCGACGCATGGAAAATGGGCGAGTAGAAATTGGATATGATCGGTGACAGCCCTTTTTTTACCAAGCATTTTTAAATGCTACCCTTAGAAATACTTGGTGTCAATGGCTGTATTTTTTACTTTGTGACCAACAGATTTACGCGAAATCTACAAATAGTGTATACTACAATAAAATAATAAGGGTCTCGAAGGCTTCAGCATTAGGATTATTATGATGCCTATCAAAACAAAAAAACGCAAACCCCATATCAAAACCTCCCACTTTAAAGACCGCGAGCTCTATATCACCTCGAATCAGGCCTCGCCGTTTAAAGATGCTTACTACTTTTTTTTAAAGTCGAGTTGGGCATGGTTTATGGGGATGTTTGGACTTGTGTTTGTCTCAATGAACGTGGTTTTTGGGCTGCTTTATTGGGGTGTAGGGGGCGTCTCAGGAGACACCCTTACGCTCTTGCATTCGTTTTTCTTTTCTGTGCAAACACTTTCCACCGTGGGCTATGGGCAAATGCATCCGGTTACTTTGGGGGCCCATCTGATTGTCATGTTGGAAAGCATGGTTGGCGTCTTGTTAGTCGCCATTACAACCGGACTTGTTTTTGCAAAATTTTCTCGTCCTATTTCCCGTATTTTGTTTAGTCATAAGGCGGTTATGAATACTAAAAATGGGGTTCCTTTCTTTAGTTTTCGTGTGGCCAATGAACGCTCTAACCATATTGCAGAGGCCCAAATTCGGGTGACCGTTTTAAAATCTGAAGAAACACTAGAAGGCGAAAAACTAAGGCGTATTTACGACCTCAAACTTGAGCGAGACACCACGCCCTTGTTTATTTTAAGTTGGTTGGTGATGCATAGAATTGAAAAAGACAGTCCTCTTTATGACATTTCAGCCGAGACTTTTAAGGCCGATAATATGATGATTATGGTTTCCCTCACAGGATATGATACGACCCTAGGACAAACGGCCCATGCTCGGTTTGCGTATCGTGGGGAAGATTTAGTATGGGGGGCCAGGTTTGTAGACGCTATTGAAACCAATGACAAGGGACAAGTGCAGCTGCATTTTGATCGGTTTCATCAGGTGGTATCAACCGAGTCCGTACAGGAAGGACATTGAAAATAAAGTGGACACATTTAAATCAGGCCTGAGTATCGATGGGGGTGGAATGAGGGGGATTGTTCCGTGTGTCATTCTTAAACACATCGAAGAAGTGACAGGGAAACCTACCCACGAACTTTTCGATATCGTTGCAGGTACCAGCACTGGGGGGTTGCTTGCCTTGCTTTTGGGCATTAAATTATCGGCCAAAGAGGTCTTGGATCTTTACAAAAACAATGGCACTTTGATTTTTAAAAAACGGATATTGGGATTTCTTTTGGGACGCCTTTTTGGGCCTAAATATTCGAGTGAAGGCATTAAGAAGATTTCTCAAAAGGCGTTTGGGAGTGCGATGATCAATTCTGTGGCAATGCCTGTGATGGCGATCTCTTATTGTACCGATCAAGGCATGCCTAAGGTGTGGAAATCGTGGAGTGACAGCGTGTCGTGTGTCGATGTTGTTTTGGCGACTTCGGCGGCTCCGACCTATTTTCCTGCCCATAAAATAGGGGCGCACGGATACATCGATGGGGGCATTTGTGCCAATTCACCCTCAGCATGTTTGGCCAGTGAAATGCTGCGCTTGTACGGAAATGATATCAAATTACTCTCCTTAGGCTGTGGAGAACGGGTGACAAAAATGACGGCAAAGTGTTGTAAAGAGTGGGGTTATATTGGGTGGGGAAAACATATTATCGATGTCATGATGGGGGGGTCGTCTCAGATCGAAGACTATATGTGTACGGTAGGTCTCGGCCAACACTATGTAAGAATTCAAAAGCAGCTTCCCAGTACGATGAGTGGGGAATTGGATTGTATCAAAAAAGAAGATATCCGACGCTTAGAAGCCTTTGGCGAGCATCTATGGGAGGAAAATAAGGATAAAATTTTAAAGCATATTTTAGAATAAGGATGCATCATAAAACGCATGTCACATTTTTTTAACAGTCTGACCCACGATGAGGTCTTAAATGCCTGCGAACACCTCACCGGATTAAAATTGGCGGCAGTATGTTTGATGCGAAACAGTTATGTCAATCGTGTCTACGAAATCGAAGAAAAAGACTCTGAGGTGAGATGGATTGTAAAGTTTTATCGACCAGGTCGGTGGACTAAAGAAGCCATTCTCGACGAGCATTCCTTTTTATTTCGCCTAGAAAAATTCGAAGTGGCAGTGATTCCTCCCTTGGTGTTTTTAGGTCAAAGTGTTTTAGAGTATGAAGGGTGTTATGTCGCTTTCTTTTTGAAAAAAGGCGGGCGTGCCATCGATGAATTTAACGACGATCAGTGGGTTAATGCAGGACGGCTTTTGGCCCGCATCCATTTAGCGGGAGAAGCCCTCACCAGCAGTCACCGTACCGTATGGAGACCTTCTGTTGCCACTCAAACTCACCTTGATACCCTGATTCAAACGAGCGCGTTTCCTGAGCTTTTGACACACGCTCTCAAAGAGGGCATGGAGGCGTTTATTCAACAAACAGATCCTCAATTTGAGGGCCAATCGCTGACCTCTATTCATGGCGATTGTCACTTGGGAAATTTTATCTATCGACCTCAAGAAGGACTTTGTTTGGTTGATTTTGACGATTGTGTTCGAGGCCCTGTGATTCAAGATTTATGGATGTTGCTTCCAGACGAGGTGGATCATTGTGGGTATCAAATCGAACTTTTTACGGAAGGCTACGAGACTTTTCGACCCTTTCCCTCTCAGTCACTTTCACTCATTTCTAGCCTTAAAACCATGCGCCAAATTCATTTTGCAGCCTGGTGCGCTTTGCAAAAAAACGAACCCCATTTCCAACATCATTTTCCTAACTGGGGAACAGAAGGCTATTGGAAGGAATTATTACGCGCAACGAAATCGGCTTATGTGAATGTCTAACTCAAGTGAGGAACGATCGATACAATGCCGGGTCAGCTTCTCGGCGTAGTAGGGTGCTTGTAAAACCCCCCTAGACCCTAGGCCATTAAAAATGCCTATGTTCGGATGTTCGGATAAAAAACCCAAGACGGGTCGATTATCTGAAAGAATAGGACGAACGCCAGCTTCGTGGGCTGCAACATGGTAGCCTGAAGCAGGCAGATCGAGAGTGTCCGACAAGAAGGTGCAAATGTCAGTGCGGCCTGCTAAACTAGGCTCAAAATCGACATAATCTCGAATATAAGAAGCCCCTGTTTTAAAGCGGGTTGGTGACAGGGGTAAAATCCATTTGCCTTTATGCACCAGGGTGTCTGGAAGTTGTGCCTTATGATCAACCGTGAGAATGTCCCCTTTGACATTTGAAAAAGGCAAGTGTTTAAAAAACAGATTCTCTTTTCCCCGATGCCCTTCACAAAAAATAACACGCTCTGCGTGCAACACATCTTTCTCGCAAAAAGGCCTTTGGATCAAACAGCCCAAGGCCATAAAAAAATCGGCCATAGCCTTCAAAAATACCGATACATGGACATATCCGGCTTCTTTCACTTCAACGCCTCCAAATGGGGCATGAAACCCGGGAAAATCACCCATGTCGTGACCGAAATAGGGCGAAAGTTCAGGCCAACAGCGCTTGCGTTCCCATGCTTTTCTCTCATCTGCGTGGGCGTGTAACCTTACCGATGGTTTTGGATAGTATACCCGACAGTTTAGGTGGTTTTCCACCTCGGTATAAGCCGTTTTAGCAAAGGGCAGTAACACATCAGAGTGAAGCGCTTTGACAAAACGCCTCCCAGAAAAGGGGTCGATCAATCCTGCGGCTACCTTTGAAGAAGCCCCGGGTAAATCGACATCTAGAATGACCACATGTTGACCGGATTGAATCAAGCGATAGGCAAGCCATGACCCTGCGAGGCCTTGCCCGACGATAAGAAAATGGGGATGCGTGTGTGTCATAGCTGTTTATCATATCGAGAATGTTTAAAATGTCCATAAACGAGCCATCTTCGTGAGTTTCAAGCAACAAGGCAGGCATCAGTTGAGGTTGTCAGAACCGAAATAGTTAGATTTGAAGGAGTGATGGTGATTCCGTCGAGTTGTTTGTAATGTTTAAAGTGATGACATTAGGTGTACATTGTTCTATTATTGAATGTAATGAATATATTTTGTTGGGATGCTGAAAAGAATAAAAAAATACAAGCCGAACGCGATCTGTCTTTTGAGCAAATCGAGTTTGCGATTGAAAATAACCAATTGTTGGATATTTTACGACACCCTAATCAACAGAAATATCCAGATCAGATATTATTGATCATTCAAATAGAGCAGAATGTAGTTGTTGTCCCAGCGGTTAAAGAAAAAAGAGGGTTCTTTCTGAAAACAGCATTTTACAGCCGAAAAATGACTAGAAAATACCTAGGAGGCACAGAAGTATGAACCAATCTAAATTAGATTCCGAAGAAAAAAATATTATCGATTCTCTTGAAAGTGGCGAATGGAAGTCCGTGCCGGATTTAGAAACTCAAAAAACGATGTTTAAGCAGATGGCAAAACGCAGCAGGGCAAAGACCAAGCGAATTACATTGCGGGTCACAGAGCAGGATTATGCGTTGGCGCACGTCAAGGCGATCAAGGATGGCATTCCGTATCAGACACTGATTTCTAGTGTGATTCATCGGTATTTGACGGGACAGTTGCGGGATGTCGGGTAGCAGCAGATTTGAGGGGGCATGTGGGGAAGTGATGTGTATACTTTTTGAAAAACTATACACATCTGTAGAATATATGTATACTTTTAATAAAACTATACATAAGTGAAAGAGATTTGAGTATGAAAGTGATTGATTTTTATCCTTACAATTGGGAAGAAGAGTGGGGGCTTCTCTCAAAAATGGATCAAATAAATGCCTTGCTAAAATGGGGTTGCGAGCGAAACAAGAATGAAACCATACTAAAAATTGAGCAAGAATATCTCTATTGGACAAAAGTAAAGCATTATGCCAATAAATTTGAGCTATCTGAAAAAATATTTTGGGCGCTCATAAAAAAAATGCGTTCTGAGCATAGAATTGCGATTTTTATTTTAGCAAATCGGGATTATATGACCTATTCTGTCGATGAAATAGTGCAAAAAAAGCTCTATATAATTGATGATCTTGTCATGCAAATTTTGAGTGAAAAAGAATCAGATATGGACGATTTATTGGAAGCGTACTATCAAGACGGTTTGATAGAAGAATCGATTGCTACTAGTCAATTTGAAGGTGCCAAGACTAAAAGAAGTGTGGCCAAAGATATGCTCTATAGTGGGAGGCAACCTAAAGATTTTCATGAGAAAATGATTGTAAATGTATATAAAGCGAGTAAAGAATTGCTTCTATCACCCAATAAAATGAGTGTCGACTCTTTTGTTAAACTTCATAATCAATTGATTGTAAATACAAAGCAAACTCTTCAAGCAGATGATTTCAATTTGCGTACAGATGGAGTGGAAATCGAAAAGAATAATAAGGTTGTTTTTAAACCTATTTCAGATTCAAGACAAATACAGGACAGTGTCAATATACTCTTATTATGGATCAACAATGAAATTCAATTTAGCCACTTCATTCACCCTGTCATTAAGGCCATTGTAATTCATTATTGGATTGCGTATATCCACCCTTTTTACGATGGAAATGGGCGTACAGCGCGTATGATGTTTTATTGGTTTATTTCTCAGCATAAACAGTACGAAATACTGAAATACATTCCTATTTCAACAACGATTTCAAAATCCAGAAAAGGATACGAAGATGCCTTTCTTTTCGTTGAGCATGATGAGCACGATTTAAATTATTTTATTCACTATCATTTGGATATTATTCAAAAGTCCCTCATCCATTTTAAAGAACACTTGGCAGAGTCTCAAAAGTCACTCAAGATTGCGGCTCAGAATTTAGCTTCATATAAGCTCAATTGGAGACAAATTCGTCTGATTCAGCATGCACAACGCCATCCAGATACCAGGTATACCATCAGAGCCCATCAAGAAATCAATAAAATCAACAGAATCACGGCAACAAAAGACCTGGAAACCTTGGTGAGTCACGGTTTTTTTTCTGAGACCAAACTTTCAAAAATACGCCTGTTTGCTTTTAAAAGCGCAATGCCCCCTTCTTAAAGAACCTCCACAATCCCTTGCAAGGCTTTAATGTCGTGGCGTCGCTGCGCGAATTGAGCAATGAGAGAATATAGGTGTCCTTGCGCAGCCTCGTCTGTATAGTATCCAAACAACATTCCGTCTCGGGTCCCTCGTTCAAGAAGGCTATAATCCCCACTCGAAGTGAGGCCGATAATATAAGGGGCCAACTGCTCTTTAGAATCAGGCTGAGAGGAAAAGTAAAGGTCAGACACATACGATGACATGGTTGCGTTTAAATCAAGATCTACCAAAATAAAATCTTTGGAGTGTAAGGCTTCAGTATGCTCGACAGGGACAACGTCAAACTCAAATAAAAAAGGATCTTTCTGAGCCAAAATCTCTCGAATAAAGGCTTCTTTTTTTTCTGACCCTACAAATCCAATATGAACGGGCTTGGGAGTGGCGCGATCAATGCCCATTAAGTTATAAACCAGAGTCAAAATAGGAGTAAGCGGGCCTTTGAGTTTAAATTTGGTATTAATATTCGCAATTTCTTTTTCTCCATAGCCTTGAAAAAGATCCAAAACAGCGGGCATCCACGTTGATTTTTCGGGCTCTGCCATGCGGTCTACTTTTTGAAACAAAGCGGTTCGAATATGCCGAATGGCCACCATAATGGCCATCTGTTCATCGGTGTGGGTCCATTTGAACACCCGAGGATTCACCTGCAACACATCGTCCAAAGTGGTCAGAATTTTTTGGTCGGTAAACGGTTTTGTTAAATAGGCCAAAGCCCGATATTCACCTAGCATTGATAAAACCCAACTTTGGTCATCGAAAGCGGTTTGAATCACGGTGGGCGGAATGCCAGGGAAGGACATCTTTTCAAAAGAATCCAAAATTTGAAAGGCGGTCATATCGGGAAGGCGAATATCTAAAATTAAGGCCACCAAACTCAATTGGTGAGTACCAAATAGGCGAATGGCCTCTTTGCCTGTGTCCGCAGAATAAACGTGATAGTTTTTCTCAAACAACGTGACCAAGCGACGCAGCTGACTAGGCTCATCTTCCACAATTAACAAACAAGGTTTCGCCAAAGTAATCCCCTTCTACTCTGTGTCTTAATAATATGTAGAGTTTAGCATAGAAGGAGATGTGAGTTTAAGCTTCTTCTGAAGGAAGAGTATTCAATCGAGCAGTCATCCGGTTGAAGATGCGTAAAACTAGGGGATAACTAGCAGATCTCTTAGGGAGTGAAAGTTGAGAAAGGCTTGTTGTAAAATAGATCAAATCTGTTCGGCTCAGATGAGGAACTGCAGATTCAATCACCTGGAGTGTTAATAAAGCCTGAGTAGAAAACCACTGCATTAACCGCACCCGATTATCGGGAACACTAAAAAAAAGGTCACAGCCGTTTTTGGTTTGGAGCACATTTTTAAGAGTAGACAATATTTTTATAGATAAATCAGGAGGATACTCTCTAGCTTTGGTCTTATTTTTAATAGAATCAGATACCTTTTCAGGTTCAGGTGCAATTTTAATAGGAGGCGTTTTTTGAGGCCAAGATCTAAAAAGACTCAGAAAATTCCTCCAAGAGGCGCCTTCTCTGTAGCTTAAAAAGGAGGCAGCTCCTTGTTGAGTTTGTGTAATCAATGCAAGTATGTGAAGTCCAGTTTTTACAGCGTCGAGATCAAAAGAAGGCGATTGCCGAAGACACAAGCAAACAGGTGCAATAGAACCTAAAAGAAGGGGTGATGCGGCGGGGAGGGGATAGAGAGCTTTCCTGAGAACAACTACCGCACAGGTTTTAGCCGCGGGATTATCTTGGCTAAGCGCTGCTAAGAGTATGAGTTGAGCTAATACAGGGGTTTTATGCTGAGAATCTTTGACATCTTTGACACAGAATAAAAGATAATCAATGAAGGGTTCCGACATAAATAACTGCTCAAGAGAGGCCTGTTGACCACAAGTGAATACATGTCTAATAAATACAAGGGCGTTATCCTTGAGAGAAATTGGTGTCTTTGGTTGGAGTAGCTGTTTTTGAAAGAGTTCCATAAAGTCGTTGTTTTCTAAAAGTGACTTAAGGCTATCTGGATATTTAGAAATAGAAAAAAGAAGAAACATGGGTACTAAATCTCGAGTATTCGAAGAGGTTAAGTTTACTCTTGATACAAGACTAGAGATCAAGGGTTGTTTCGATAGCAAAGAATGCAAGCGGGTATCTTTTTTTTCTAGGGCATAGGTGAGTCCATGGTGGGCAATAATCATAGCCGTACAATGAACATAAGGATTGGGATGAATCAGAAGGCTTTCTAACATATCAAAACAACGGTCCAGAAAAAGAGTCTTATCACGAGAGTGGAGAACAAACAGCAAGCACAACTTAAATTCAGGTAAGCAAGGGTGTTCATCGGATACTTGAGTAGAGAGAAAAAAAGAAACCTCTTCCATAAATTTCAAAATAGAGGGAGAGGCACTCTCAGCCGTTGGCGCTTCGAAAAAGAGTCGTGTGACTAAAAATGCGGCGGTCTTGGAAATAGCGGGATTTTCATCTTGCAAAGACGCTGTTAAATGAGGAAAAAAAGGGTTCAATGTCGCAAATGTTTTTCCACGATAAAGATCGCAAGCAACGTGCAAGAGCGAAGCCGCGTGACAGTTTACTTCTGCCTTTGCCTGGATATGTTGAGTGAGTAAGTCAGACTTTAGAAATTGTTTCAGTCCATCAGTCCAAGCTCCGATGGGATTGGGTTTACGCACAGAATGGGAAAAAATGTGACAAGCTGCCAACATGGCTTCTTGTTCGTGAGCGGGATTCGTCAAAATATAAGTTGAAAGCCTTTCCCATATCCAGGGATGCCTCTCTAGAGACGGAACTGAGAGCAATTTTACCTGACTAAAAAATACATCGGGTGGGGTTTGGGGGCCAAACGTAGACGAAAGAGAAATAAGTTTGTACATAATGCTCCAAGAAAATAACGGTATAGGTGCAACAACGACAGTGTTATCGCAAGCGAGAGGATAAAAATTTCAAAAAATTTGACATCACCCACATGAAATTTTATGATACAGCCCTTCTTAATATTCCTGAAAGGACGGTTCATTATGTCAATTAAAGTGGCTATTAACGGATTCGGACGCATCGGCCGAAATGTCTTCAAACTTATTCAATCTCGCCCAGGTATCGAGGTTGTGGCGATCAACGATTTAACCGATGCCAAAACCCTTGCCCATTTGCTTAAGTATGACTCTGTACATGGCCGCTTTGCGGGCACGGTAGAAGCGCAGAATGATACCCTTATTGTGAATGGAAAAATCATTAAAATTTATGCCCTTCGTGACCCTAAGCAACTGCCTTGGGGTGCTCTTAATGTGGATGTGGCGATTGAGGCTACAGGTGTTTTCTCAGCTGCAGACGGGCCTAAAGGGGGCTATTTAAACCACCTCGAAGCTGGGGCAAAAAAAGTGATTTTAACGGTTCCCGCCAAGGATGACATCACAACCATTGTGCTTGGGGTGAATCCTCAAGATGTGAAATCAACCATCAATGCCTACTCAAATGCGAGCTGCACCACAAATTGCTTGGCCCCTTTGGCCAAAGTTTTAAACGATAACTTTGGAATTGTGAAAGGCCTTATGACCACTGTTCACGCCTATACCAACGATCAGCAAATTCTAGATTTGCCACATTCTGACCTTCGACGAGCCCGTGCCGCAGCCCTGTCTATTATTCCGACTTCAACAGGTGCGGCAAAAGCGGTTTCTTTGGTTATTCCAGAACTCAAGGGAAAAATGGACGGAATGTCAATGAGAGTCCCTGTTCCAGACGGTTCCGTGGTTGACTTGGTCTGTGAACTTGAACGCCCTGCGACTAAAGAACAGATCAATGCGGCAGTAAAAGCAGCTGCAGAAGGCCCGATGAAAGGGATTCTGGAATACACCGAAGACCCCATCGTATCTTGTGACATTGTAGGGAATCCACATTCGTCTATTTTTGATGCTCAATGCACCATGGTGACAGGAAACATGGTCAAAGTGGTGTCTTGGTATGACAATGAAATGGGATATTCCAACCGCGTAGTTGACCTTATTCAAGTCATTCACACGGCCTAATGAACAAACAAACCCTGCAATCGTTAGAACCTGCTTTTCTAAAAGGGAAGCGGGTCATGGTTCGAGTCGATTATAATGTTCCCTTTCAAAACGGAGTCATTTCTGATGACAGTCGCATAAGGGCTTCTTTGCCAACCCTAAATTATTTGATCACAAGCGGTGCAAAAGTCATCTTAGTGTCGCATTTGGGTCAACCCAAAGCCTATGAGGCTTCTTTGACCTTATCCCCTATTTCTAAACGGCTTAGCGAACTATTAGAGCGACCTGTTTTTCAGGCAAAAGACTGTGTGGGTACAGAGGTAGAGACACTTGTTTCTCAGTTGAAAAATGGAGAACTGGTCCTTCTGGAAAATGTCCGATTTCATCCCGAAGAAACACAAAACACGCTTGAATTTGCGCAAAAATTAGCAAAATTGGCGGATATATTTGTTCAAGAAGCCTTTGGTACCGTTCACCGCGCTCACGCATCCACAGCCGGTGTCGCAAAAATAATTCCAGGATATGCGGGTTTTCTAGTTCAAAAAGAACTTCACTTTTTAGACCAGGCCATTCAAAATCCCAAACGGCCACTGCTGGCTATTATTGGAGGCTCGAAAGTGTCTTCCAAAATTGGTATTTTGCAACACCTGTTGGGGAAGGTAGATGCCTTGGTCATTGGGGGTGGCATGGCGTTCACCTTTATGAAAGCCCAAGGGTTTCCCATTGGAAAATCTTTGTGTGAAAATGACAAGCTTCAAGAGGCAGCTACTTTTCTAGAGAAAGCGAGGAATAGCGCAACAAAGGTGATTCTTCCTGTCGATCAAATTGTAGTTTCTGAGTTTAAAAACGAGTCTGAACCCCAGCTGGTGTCTATGAGCGCTATTCCAGATGGAAAAATGGGCGTGGATGCAGGTCCAGAAACCATTCGCTTACTTCAAGATGTGATTCAAGAATCAGCAACCATTCTATGGAACGGACCTCTCGGCGTTTTTGAGATGGATAATTTTGCTAAAGGAACCAACGAAGTTGCTGCTATGTTAGCCTCAAGCTCGGCCATAACAATTGTAGGCGGGGGTGATTCGGCGGCGGCGGTAGCAAAAGCGGGTCTTGCCGATAAAATGACTCACATTTCAACAGGTGGGGGTGCCTCACTAGAATTTTTAGAAGGCCGCGAGTTGCCGGGTCTTGTTGTACTGGAGGATAGCCATGTGCCCGTCAGAGGATGATTATTCACTAGCCGAGGCCATTCAGCAGCTGTCTTCAAAAAAGAAGCAGGTGGTGTCAGAAGGTGCCCTCAGTGCCAAGGCCGATCTAGATGCCTCTAAAGAAGGCCAAGATCTTCCTTCAGAGGGAAGGAGAGTCCGAAAAAACATGGATATTGTCGAAGAGTTTACGGCCTCAGTGAGGCTCTTGGTCTCTATTTTTAAAAGAACCCAATTTGATCAATTGGCCCTCTTTATTACCAATCCTACACGTGTGTTGATTCTTAATTTTTTTATTGGCATTCTCAGAGGCATTGGGTTTACTATTGGGGTTATGATGGTGATGGGGGTGGTTGGTTTTTTCTTATTCCCGGACACCCATTTTATGCACACACTCTTTAATCTTTTACAACTTTCGTGAGACGCTTTTTAAATTTATTTACCGGTGTATGGGCCCTTGGTTTTTTGCTCGATCAACTTTCAAAACAAGTGGCGCAAACTCACTTATCATTCGATGAGCCATGGGTAGTCATTCCCGATCGCTGGGTGTTTCAACTTGTTCATAATTTTGGAGCTGCCTATGGCATTTTTCAAAATCAAAGGCTTTTCTTAGTTTTATTTGGCACGGGGGTATTGTTTGCGATCCTTTTTTTTAGAAAGACATTGGCAACCTCTATTTGGTCAAAATGGGCACTCACTTTTTTGGTAATGGGAACATGTGGAAACCTTCTTGATCGTGCGCTCCATGGCTATGTGATTGATTTTATTTACATCTATATCTTCCCTGTTTTTAATTTCGCCGATGTTTATATTGATGTAGGCATTGCTCTTTTTTTTATTGAGCTATGGGTTAAGCCTAAAACATGACTCATAGGCTCGATCTTTACTTAGTGGAAACCCTTCAAAAGCCACGTTCTTGGGTTCAAAATTATATCAAAAATGGGGGCGTGAAGGTAAACGGACTCTTCTCAAAGCCTGCCTATATCGTGCGCGACAGCGATGTGCTTACCTTTGAAGAAAGCCTTCCTCAAATGCCTAAAACAGAACCCCGAAATTCCGATAAAAACGAGCTTTCTCAACTCGATTTTTTATACGAAGATAATGCCATTATTGTTATTAATAAACCTGCGGGGTGGGTTGTGCATCCTGGTGAAGGTAATCCCACAAATACCCTTGTAGATATCCTGAAAGAGTATACCGCACACTTATCTTCTTATGGTCCTGGTGAAAGGGCGGGCATTGTTCATCGATTGGATAAATTTACAGAAGGCCTTATGGTGATTGCTAAAACCAACGAAGCTCACGAAATGTTGGCAGCCCAATTCAAAAACAGTGATATCAAAAAAAAATACTACGCAATGGTTAAAGGTAATGTGCTCAAAGAAGAAATGGTCATCGAGCGCGGCATTGCGCGGCATCCCCATCAACGTGTCAAATTCACCTCTCTTCCTCTTACTTCAGACAGTCCGATGCGCTACGCAAAAACCAAAATAAATATACTCAAGCGTTATCAAACAAAAACCCTTCTAGACGTTACCCCCTACACCGGTCGAACCCATCAAATTCGCGTCCATCTTGCCCACATTGAACACCCGATTATTGGGGACCCCCTCTACTCAAAAACCCGAGGTGAAGGGCAACTGTTACAGGCCTATTTTTTATCTTTTGTTCACCCGGAAACAAGACAAAGAATGTCTTTTCAACTGCCTTTGTCTGAGAGATTAATCACATAAACGCTTTTTAAGAAACTGTATTTTCAACCTTCACCCAAGATTGGATCCTAAATAAATAATCATGCTCTGATAGCTTCTCAATCAACTCGTATTTCTCCTTTAAAAGGTCATAAACCTCATCGTAAAATCTCGACTCAACTAAAATATAAGTCGGTCGATATTTTTCAATATTTAACCCTTTCAAAACTTGAAGCTCATAACCCTCAACATCTAGGGAAAAAAAATCGATATTTGGCAAATCTTTTATCTCGTCAAGAACAGACTCTAGGGTTCTTGCGGGAACTAATACACGGTAGGAAGTCTTAATGTTTTGCACTGACAAACCCGTTTCAATATGCTTTTTTAATAAATGGGGCGCCTTCATCGAGTCTGATACTGCAGACATTAAATTTGCATAATGCATTTCTATATAATTATTAGGGAAACTAGGTTCTACTAGAGCACAATTATAAACCAAAGACTGCTTTCTCGCCCGTTTACATGCTTGATATTTTTCAGGAATCCCCTCAATTAGAACACCTTTCCAATGGTTTATCTTCTCAAGATAATAGGTGTTGCTTTGAGTGACTCCATCATTTGCTCCGGCTTCAATAAAAAAACCATTTTCAAAGTCTAAATACTTTTCTAGTTTTGTATCGAGATTGTTCAGGGCCAAACGAGAATATTTTTTAACGCCCATAGACTCGGCCAGAATACGCCGAATTTCCACATACCCTTTTTTGAAAAGAAAAAATACTTTTTTTAATAATATAATAAACATCTATAGCTCCATTCTTTTTGCTCAAATTAAGGAAATACGACAGAAATTAAACAGCCCACAATGATACCATAGAGTATATCAGTTAAAAATCCCAGCCCCGCTATTAACGATGTTCAAAAACGGAGCGGTGGACTCCTTTTTGTACTGAGTGTTTATACTCGGTTTTGAATTCGATTAGATATATTAGGGGGGATAGGCAATCAGTTAGGTATTGTAGGGTGTTTATTAAAACAGGTGTATTAAAACAGGTTGAATTTTTTTAGAAATTTCTTTAGAATAGCCCTGTTTTCTGTACTAACCCACAGAGTATTCCATTAATTTTTGAATGAGAGAACCCATATTATGACACATGCACACGTCGTAGAAAAAGGCTTTTCAATTCCCTTTAGTGCCTTTGGTGTTGATCTAAGCATCAACGAAGCCATCGTCACGATGTGGGGAGTTTGTCTGTTTGTTTTTCTATTTTTATTCTTAGCCAATAAATTTAAGAAGGTCAGACAAGTAGAATGTTATTTTTATGATTTTATTTCTGAAGCTTTTGCCAAGTCGATCAAAACAAAGCGCCCCATTTGGTTTGCCTTTTTAATGACCTTGTTTTTATTTGTTTTTATCACCAATATCACGGGTCTTTTACCCGGGGGCGAAGCTCCTACCAGCAATATCAATGTGACAGGGGCCCTTGCGATTCTGGTGTTTGTGATTGCCCAGCTTACAGGCTTAAAAGCTCACGGATT
>JAHFDB010000030.1 GCA_023249195.1 bacterium
AATGAAAACTGCCATTGCCAAATTTATTCACCATCATGTCGCTCACCACTTTGATACAGCCGAGCAAGAATTTGACTCCGCAAAGTTAGGCATGTGGGTATTTTTAGTTCAAGAAGTTCTTTTTTTCGGAGGACTCTTTGTAGCCTACGTCATTTTCAGAACACTTTATCCTGCTATGTTTGTAGCCGCTCATCATCACTTGAATTGGAAAATGGGTGCGCTCAACACTGTCTTTTTAATTACCAGCAGCTTTACTATGGTAATGGCCGTAAGAAGTGCTCAGGTTAGCGAACAAAAAAAAATGACCCTCTTTTTGATTGCGACCTTTTTGTTGGCCGGAGCCTTTATGTGTGTGAAATATATCGAATATATGGCAAAAATTCATCACGGATACTTGCCTTCTCATTGGTTTCACGGGGAAACCACCTTTGAAACAATGCCCCTCTTTTTTGGCCTCTATTTTGTCATGACAGGGCTTCACGGCCTTCACGTTTTAGGCGGAATGATTCTTATCGTGTGGCTCATTATTCGAGGGAAGCGAGGCGAGTTTCACTCTGCGTACTATACCCCAGTTGAAATGGTTGGGCTCTATTGGCACTTAGTCGACTTGATCTGGATTTTCTTATTCCCATTACTCTATTTGGTAGGATGATAATACTATGAACGAACATAAACACGACTCTTCACATCATTTTATTGTCCCAGTTGCATACTATGTCAGAACCTTTATCGCCCTATTAATCCTAACCTTCATTACCGTTTGGATTTCACGCTTTGATTTTGGATCTTTTAACATTGTTGTCGCTATGATTATCGCCGTTATGAAGGCTTCATTGGTATGCAGTGTTTTTATGGGTTTACGTTGGGATAAAGGCATTTTTTCTGTCTTTTTTATGGGCAGTTTTGTATTTTTGGGCATTTTTATCACCTTAACCATGTCTGATATCGTCTTTAGACATGACGCGGACCCTTTGGAAGCTCAGAGGTTTGGGTTTAAGAAACCCCTTAATTTTATAGAGGAAAAGCCCGCCGCTGCAGCGGCTGTAGCAGCGACTCCCGCCACAGCAAACGCCTCAATTGCCCCCAAAAAGTAACCCGCATCTACCCGTCCTGTTAGAGGAGGTTGTCACCGGACTTTCAATTCAGCCAAACGACAGCCTACTAGATGGCATAGTGCGGCTCTTTTAGAAAAACTCTCTTCCCTCGGGGCCCTTATAGGAATTGACCGAGACTCCGATGCCATTGCCTTCTGTCAAAACAGGTTCAAAGACGACTCTAGAGTCCATATAGCCCAGTCTAACTATGCCGCTTTTCCAGAAGTGTTAAAAAAACTCAACCAACCCAAAATAGACAAGGTTTTAGTCGATCTAGGGGTATCCTCATGGCAAATCGATCAACCCGAACGAGGCTTTAGCTTTCAGAAAGACGGGCCTCTAGATATGCGAATGAATGCGTCCGAAGGTCAAACGGCTTCCGATATTTTACAGCACTATGAAACAGAAGCTTTACTCGCTATGTTCAAAACCGGAGGAGAATTAAGGCGCCCGGAAAAACTTGTCCAAAGACTCATTGAAAAAAGAAAAAGCGAACCCATTTCAACCACTCTTCAGCTCGTCGAACATATCAAGAAAAGCTTTTATTTTAGAAATCAAAGAACGCTATTCATGAAAACATGTGCCCAGGTATTTCAGGCACTGAGAATGGAAGTAAACCAAGAACTTCAAAATTTAGGCATTTTTTTAGAAGCCCTCGAATCTCATCTAAACCCCTCAGGCCGTGTTGCCATTATCACCTTTCACTCGCTAGAAGACCGACTCGTAAAGCAGTTTTTCAAATCGAATTCTCACTTTCAACCCATCAACAAAAAAGTAATTTCTCCTACTTATGCTCAAACCCAACATAATCCTCGATCTAGAAGCGCAAAATTGAGGGTCTATTCTTACTGTCCTCAATGAACACGCCTTCTCAACTCAAAAAACCAGCCCATATTGACCGCTTGAATGAGGCCATGTACTATTCTGCATCTTAGTTCTTTATGAAAATAAAAATTTGCGGAATCACGAATAAAGAAGATGCACTGAACGCGGTATCGCTAGGGGCGGACGCTATCGGATTTATCTTTGCTCCCGAAAGCCCTCGCCATATTACCCCTGAAAAAGCAGAAGAAATTTCGGTTTTCTTGCCTCCATTTGTGTCTGTAGTCGGTGTATTTGTCAATCAATCCAAAGAATTTATCGAAACCTGCGTCCAAAAATGCAAATTAGACCTTGTTCAACTTCATGGAGACGAATCTCCTGCATTTTGCCAAACTATTCAACGCCGTGTCATTAAAGCCTTCCCTGTCCTTTATCTAGAAGACCTCGATCCCATTGCTCACTATCAAGGTATCGTTTCTGCCATCCTGCTCGACACCAAAGTACAACACATGAGCGGAGGTACAGGGAAAATTTTTGACTGGGGGCTTGCCATCAAAGCCAAAGCATATGAAGTGCCTCTTATTTTAGCAGGTGGCATTAACGCCCAAAATGTCAAAAAAGCCTATCAACTTGTCACGCCCTATGCGGTAGATTTATCTTCAAGTGTGGAGCAAAGTCCAGGACTCAAAGACTACAATAAAATGAAAGAAATGATTGAAGCGGTTCAAACCCTATAGCCTTCTAGGCGTCCTTTTTACAGGGTTTATCCTCATTGGCTTGTGGGTATATCCCGACTATGGGATGTCTTGGGACGAGCTCGCTCATCGCGATCACGGAGCCTTAGTATATCGTTATATGACATCCGGGGATTCAGCACTTTTTAGTTCCCCTGAACGCTATCACGGCCCCCTTATTCCAACACTATACTATGCCATTGAAAAAAGCATCGGCCTCACAGATAGCCAGTCTATTTTTTATCTGTATCACTTCTTAGGCTTTCTGCTATTTATACTTGGGATAGGGGCCTTTTATGGCCTGAGTGAAGAACTTTTTTCAAACAAAGGCATCTCGATCATAGGCTGTATCTGTCTATTTTTAAGCCCACGCCTCTTTGCCGAATCGTTTTATAACAACAACGACATCCCTTGCATGGTTTTTTTTATTTTAAGCGCCTGGACTGGATTAAAATGGCTCCGAACCGAAAAATGGCACTGGGGACTCTTTCATGCACTCTGTTGCGCTTGGGTCACAGATATTCGCATTTTAGGCATTCTGGCACCCTGTTTAACCGTGGGAATGTTGATTTTAAAAGACCGTAAAAACAGCCTCAAAGCCCTTCTATTTCTAGCCCTTTATTTTAGTTTAATGGTGGTATTCTGGCCGGTCACCTGGCATAGCCCTCTGAAAGAATTTTTGAACGCCTTCCAAGAAATGAAACAGTTCCCATGGAACGGGCAAGTGCTTTATATGGGTCATTTTTACCAAGCCTCAAAACTGCCATGGCATTACCTCATTGGGTGGATTACCATAACCACCCCTGTCCTCTATCTTGTTTTTGCCCTGATAGGGGCCTGGAGCTGGTCCTGGAGGCCTTCAAGGCTATGGGTTGCATTGTGGCCGGTTCTTCCAATAGGATGCCTTATAGGCCTTCACAGCGTGGTCTACGACGGTTGGAGACATGTCTACTTTATTTACCCTGCCCTACTTTGCTTTAGCTTAGAAGGGCTCAGAACCGTTCTTAGTTTGAAAAAACCACTCAAGATAACGATCCTCTTTCTATCTGGAATTTCCCTTCTTTTTGTTGCGCTGAGCATGGTTGAAGACCATCCCTTTCAAAATGTCTATTTTAACCGGCTTGCAGGAAAGCCCACTACCCTCAAAGAAAACTACGAACTAGACTATTGGGGACTGTCCTACAAAAAGGCTCTAGAGTATATCATTGCCGCCTCTTCTACGTTCCCCGTCACCGTTATCGCCGCCAACGACCCCGGCAGATACAACCTCGTTATGCTGCCTCTGGAAGACAGAAACAAAATCCAATTTACTGCAGATCCCGCACAAGCCAAATATTTCATTACCAATTACCGCTGGCATCCTGAAGACTACCCGCTTCCAGAACCCTTCACTGTTATCGCCAACGGGACAAAAATCATGTCTGTCTACACACTCAAGCCATAGTATAATAAACGCCATGGACAAAGAAAAAGCTTCCCCCATTTTTACCAAAAGCATGTCAGATATCCACCACGAAATCAAATCTCCCCTCACAGCCATTCTGATGAGCGCAGACTACCTTGAAAAAACCGACACCATTGAACCAGAAAAGAAAAAAATGCTGCTTCAAATGATCAAAAATGATGTCAAGCGTGTGGAATTGCTTTTAAACGAGTTAAAAAACCTGCCCTATTCCGAAGTGAATGATGAGGGCCTCTCCCCAAGCAAAATCAGTTCTGAAAGGCCCTAGAGGCGTTAAGAAGCGAAATCCAAATCCATAACCTGCATGGTAGTTCGTCGTACCCAAAAAACTCTCGCTTTCACTAAAGACACGGCCAATATCGTAAAAAAGAACCCCTTGAACACTTTCATTAAAATCATATCTAAACTCAGAATTTAGGACTAATTTTCGGTTACCAATAAAGGGAGACGTCTCTTTGTAGCCTCGAAGAGAGTTTGATCCGCCAAGGGTATATGCTTCTGTTTCGAAAGTAGCCGTAGAGTGACCGTTGGGCTGAAAAATACCTATTAATGGATGAATACCTAGAACTATATGGGGTGTGGGGCTAATAAAACCTGCAAATTGGGCTGTGGTCCTTGAAAAATCCAGTCCCTTAAGGTTAACAATTCCCAGATCTCCTCCTTTTTCGTATTCGAGGCTCCCATACATCCCATTTTTAGGGTTGTTTAAATTGACAAGATTTTTATAGCTTAAAACCGCACTAACCGAGTGTATCTCATAGGGATTAAACGTAGCCGATTGTTGGGGGATAACACTTTCAAATTTAGTACGCGTACTGAAAGTAAGCTGATCCCGCAAGAGGGGGTAGCTAAACCCAATAGCCCCACCTGTACGTTTGTCGAATTGTAGCGTTTGGCTAAGGTCATTTGAGAGAAATTCTTGTTTAAGTTCTGACCACAACTCTATGGACATACTCAAGGGAATCCAGTTAAACAACCACGGCTGAACATATTTCAAGTTATAACTTGAAAGGGCATAGGTATTATTGGTTTCATTACTCACTCGAATTTTGGTCGTAAGAATATCCGTATGCTGAATAAAGGTATGATTCCAGTTATTTTGGGCAAAAAAGACAACTTTATCATTGGCCTGCTCAAGACCAATATCGATAAGGTTTACCTTTTTTTCGGTGACATTAAACGATACTTTGACTTGGGAAGGGTCCGATCCGATATCAAGATGAGGAAAAGAAATATCTGAAAAATAACCCAGTCTTTGAAGCCGTTCACGATCTTCTTTAAGAATTTTTGAGTTGAAAACCGAGCCTTTTGCGAGGCGCAATTCTCGTTTAACTGCGAAGGGACGAAGATTTTTTAATCCTTCAAATTCCAGGCTTTCAATGTGGCCTTCCAGACAGTCAATGACCAGAACATTTTGAGACGTTAGCGTCATATCAATGACCTTAAAAAGCGAATACCCTTCATTGGCATAGACAGTTTCAAGAAAAATTTTATCCTCTTGTAAAAACTGAATATTAAGGGGGACTCCCGGCCTATTTTTAAAGGTCTCTTTGAGAGTTTGGGGAGAAAAAACACTCACCCCACGCAGCACAATAGCCGCAACAATTGGGTTTTCTTTCAGATTAAATTGAAGAGTAACATGGTTGTTTTGAGTAGGAGATGTCTCGGCAGACACTTCTTTGAAGAACCCCGTCAGATAGAGTTTCGCAAGGTCTTTTGTAAGGGTTTCTTGATTAAGCCTTAAGTGAGGTTGTGTCGAAAGCGTTTTAAGGGGTAATTGGCTTTCTTTAATATGAGATAGCCCATAGAAAGACACCGTTTCTATGGGCTTGTAATAGTCAGAACTGCTTATAGCCTGAATCAGTTGAAAACTCATCAAAAAAAAGACGAGAAAACTCCACAACAGGGATTTAATAGTCATAGCTATACTTTAAAGAAACTTTCGGTTTGAATTCTGCACCCAAGGTTTCTCTGACGTTCGAATAATTCATCGAAAGGTGCTTATACAAATTATATGTCAGTTCCCATTCTGATACTTGAGCATCGGTTTGACCTTTTAAATCCAGATTTGTTTTTATTCTTAAAGAAAGTTGATCAGAAACCAAATTTTTGATCATGCTCAGACCCACATTTGAGTTAACATTGCCGACACCTTGAATATTAGCAGCTCCGAAAAGGGCACTGCCTACATTATAATCAAAACGCAGATCAGACAGCCCTATATTTTTAGCAATATTTTTTTCGATAGGGCGAATAAGTTTGTAACGAAGGGCAGTATTAACACCGGTTTCTCCTATTTGACTAATAATACGCTTGGTTTGGTCTGAATTGACTTGACGGCTATTGGCAATGTCAAAAAAATCTGGAGCCAGAATTTCAAGCACTTTACTGAGATCTTGAGCCGTGTAATTCGCCTTAAAATCGGGCTTTGTTGAATAAGTAAACTTATCAAAAGACAGGGAATCAATGTTATAAATAGAGCCTTTGATAATGGCAATAATATGCTTATCTTTGTCTGAATCAGGATCAGAGCCCCTGCTTGATACCGAAGATGTCGTGGTTTTTTCAACAATAGTGACAGCGGCAATATCAAGAATGGGGATGTTTCGAATGATTCCGGTGTCTTTATCTTCTTGTGTGCTAAGCGCCAGGGTGTTTCTGTGAGCCTGGGTTTCATTCCCCGGGTAATAGGCTTTTTGCTTATCTGTAGTTAAAAGGGTAAATTCTCTGTTGAAAAGATCTACAATGCCTTCAGAAAAAGCAAGCGTATTCTGAAGTTTAGGCGTATTGAGACTTCCAGAGATTTTGACATCCGTAGGGGTTTCAAGAAACGTCAGCTGGAACTTATTCCCGAGGTCTGCAAAAACATCGTCTCCTAGCAGACTTCCTGAAAGACTGACATCAGACTGAATAGCACACTCTAGATTAAGCAGAAAGCTAGGTTTAGGCGTTTTTTTTCCTAAGCTAGGAAGCGCTATCTCTGCATTAGACAAGGCGACATGCCCAGAGAGAACCGGACCTATTTCTTGGTCTTTATCGATACGTTTTTGGGCATCTGCTTTCGCTTCTTTAGAAAAAGGAATGAGATAGCTCCCCTTAAGCACAATATCAGAAAGTGCCACTTCGCCATTGTAAATTTTATTAAAATGGGTATGTATCAGGGTGTTTTTCAGACTTAAATTTAAGAGCGCTTCACATTGAATAAACGAAAGAAAATCAAGATTTTTAAGTTCTGCAGTCCCTGAAACAATCAAATGATTTTCCATTTCATGCGGCGCTCTGAGAGAAAAAGTGTCTTTCCCTTTCCATAAAATATGGGTTTCAGGAAAAATAACTTTATTATTCTCTATAACCAAACTATTGGAAGTAATAACCCATGGAGATTCGACAATAGACAGTGTTTTATTAAATAAAATCCGTGTATTTTTAAGCTCGATTTTAGAAGAATTGATCACTGGGTTTTTTAATGTGCCTGTAAGCCCCACAGACACTTTCCCTTCACTCGTAATATCTTGAATAACAGGGTTTAGAATCGAAAGAAGTCCCAAATCAGCGCCATCGATTGAAAAGGCTATTTTGAGAGGGAGCGACTCGTTTTTTGGGTCCCAAAAAGGACTCAAGGGAATGTCTCCCAGTACAATATTATGGGTTCTTTTTTGGGTATTAAGCTCAGACTCTGTCATATGCAAGGTGCCTTGACCATCCACATTCCCTTTCACAAGAAAGGTACCAACAGCCTTACTCCCTAAAAAACCATCTTGAAAAAGCAGTGTAAAATTAACGGTTTGATCATTGTTTTGAAGCGTACATAGAAGTGTTTTGGCCCTGGCAAATAAAATCTCAGTATTAGTCAGCGTAATGTGAGCACTCACTTTAGGCGCCTGGGCACCCCTTGATTCAGCACTGAGCTCCAACGAAAGTTGTCCCTTAAACAGGTTTTGAATGCCCAGGTCAGAAGGTTTTTCAGCTTCTTGAAATTGGCTATATTTTTCTTGGAAATGAGCCAAAACAGAGGGTGTGGAATCAGAAGCATAAAGTGGAACCGCTTGCCTAGGTTTAAAAAGATCTTCAATAATTTTGAGTTCCTGAGAATGTTCCGAAATCTGTACGTTAGGGTTCATGATTTTTTCTTTTACAAAATGAGTAGTAAGACCGCCTGTATGTTGTCGAATTTCTTTTTGTAACCCTTCGAGTAGATTCGCAAAATTATCCAATTCTACATTTTTAATAGAAACCTCCAATTTAAAATTAAGATCAGAAAGGCTCATTTTCTCCTGCATAAAAGTGTTGATATTAAGATATCCATTGAGTTGATACGTTTCTTTCCCTTGCGTAAAAAGAAGGGGTGAAGCTTTGATATGGCCTTTACTATACTCGAACTGACCCTTGACATGGTCAAAGAGAAGAAAGGTGCTTTTAAAGGGGGTCGCTTCTACAGACATTTTAATCACAGGTTGACTTGGCGTGCCTTCAAAACTACCTCTGAGACTCAAAATACCTGAGAATTGGCCTAGTGGACTGGTAAGAATTTGAAAATCAGACAGGTCTATTTTTGAGCCCTCCTCAAAGTTTAATTCCATTTGTTTGTTTGAATGTATTTTTCCGTGCAACGAAACATGAGAAATACCCTGTAACAGGGTAACATTTTGAATCTCTAAAAACTCCCCATTCCAGCGAGCCACTAAAGAGGCCCTTTCAAAGGGTTGATTTTGAAAATCCCCATTTCCGAGCTCTATCTTACCTATGACCGAATAATTTTCTAACCATTTCCAGTATTTAAGGGCCGTATTCTGCGTAGAGGAAATCGCATTCTTAATCAGAGAAATGTTGGCGTTTAATCCGCCCCCCAAGGGTTTAAACCTGCTCGGGATATAGTTTTGCAAAAAGGGTTGAGAAACATCCCAGTTTTTACAAGAAAACGACAGTGTTGTGGGTTTGAAATCTGTAAAAATTCCGGACATAGAAAGCAATTCCCCGCCTTGAGAAGCACTCAAGTGTTGCACCCAAAGGGTACCTTGATGAAAAGATCCGTTAAGAGAGGTTTGTGCATAGAGATGGCTATAAAAGGGAAGGTCTTTGACTTGGGCATTGAGTGTGCAGTGAATCTGCGACAAAGGATGTACCCAAAACGTGGCATTAAGAGGGATGTCCAAACTGCCCGATAGTGTGAGTTTTCCGATTGCACGATTATTTGAACTGGGATCAATATCTCTGAAGGGAATGGCTTGCCCCTTAAATAGAAGGCTAAGACGATGTAGGGCAGTAAGTTTTCCTGAGAATACCAGGGCCCCATATTCTGAGGAAGGGTGTAGCTGGAGAGTAAGATTTTCAATGGTCAAATCACGATCTTGTGAAAGAGAACCCGTTAATTCTAAAGAGCGCAAGGATTGCTGAAAAAAAGCAACCTTCTCTCCTAAAAGATGAGCCGATATCCGGAGACGTTCTGAAGAACCTTCAAAATGAACCGTCCCGTCAAAACTTCCGGGATAGGAAGATTTAGAAGATAAAAATTGGCTAATAGGAATCGCCTTGAATTCAATCCCCCCCCCTATTTTAGAAGGCGTTTGGGTAAAATCAAATGCCGCTTTCCCCCGCCCTATTCCTTTGTAAAGTAGCGCAGAGATGAGAGTAAGATCCATAGCGTGGTTTGAATAGACATAGTGCCATTGAGCGTGTTGTAGGGGCGTGTTTTCGATAAAAGAAGAAACAGAATCAAGGGTACCCTCTACGGTAGGGCTCTGTGTCTTTCCGGTTATCTTGAACTGCGAGAGCGCTTTCCCAGAAAGTTTAAGGGGAATATGAAACAAAGAAACCAGTTCTGTTAAATCAAACGGTTTAGACTCGATGTTGAGATTTACTTTTCCTTCACTCAAAAAAAACGACCCTTTAACAGCCGCCGGAATACGCAAGACATTTCCTTGGGCAACTCGAACGTCAAGTTGCGTACAGGCATGCGTTCTATGAGTAAGCCGAAAACTTCCTTTCCCCTCTGTAATAGGAGGCGTTAAAAAGGGGAGTACGAGAGTGGTATTTTTTACAGATAAATCAAGGTCATACCAAAACGGAGAGTCTGTTTTGGATGGATTTTTTTTAGACCGAATAATACCCTTTATAGATGCTGTTCCGGCAATAAAGTGAACCCCCTGTATAGGGACAGTATAGGCACCCCATTTTGGCAAATTAAGTTCAGACGCTGTAATACGCATAGTCATGAGTCCATTATAGGCATTCATGACCCCATTGAGCTCAATGGGAGACCGTTTCCCATCCGCATATCCGTTGAGAAAAAGTTTTGCTTTTTTTAACCGCTTAAAATCCATCACCCCTGAAAAATGAGGCATAACCGTATAAAAAGGGGTTTCTAGGGGGTTAGGCCCCCATCCTTTTTGGTCAGTAAAATAAAGAGTAAGATCTCGAAACAATAATTTTCCTGTAAACGTGGGGGGAGGAGCCTTAGGATCGGGTGGAGGCAAAATATAAAAAACAGTCCAATCATCTTGACGGTTTCGAACGGCATTAAGGCGTATATTTGAAAGCTGAACAATGGAGGAGGCTTTTGCAAAATCTCCCTTAAATAAAATAACTTTAATAAGGCTATAGTGGGCCGTTAGTTTTCCAATATCCAAAATAACCCCTTTCCCAAATTGAGGGGGATTATGAAACCGGACATGATGAAAAGTAGTGCTAAAAATTAAATTTCCAGACAGTTTTTCAATCGTAATTGTATGTTTAAAATTACGAGAGAGCTCGTGTTCTATGAAGGGTTTAAGGGTATTTTGGGGAATCTGTGTTTGAAAAAAAAGAAATGTGGCAGCCGATAGACACACAGAAAACATCAAAAGAAAAAGAACCGTACGCCTAAGCCAATAAAATCGCATAAATTAAGCGCGTTTCTTAGAGATAGGCTTTTAATACGTCAAAAATAGCATTTTTTTCATTAGGTACCAAAATGGGTTTAGAGGGCGAGATATCGATGGCCCGGTTGGGGTCCTTAAGCCCATGCCCAGTAAGGACAGATACAAGCGTTTGTCCCGGTTTGAAAAGCCCTGTTTTATGTAATTTGATAACCCCTGCAACTGAGGCCGCTGAAGCAGGCTCACAAAACACACCCTCAAGTGCCGCTAAAAGTTTTTGAGCATGGGTAATCTCTTCATCTGTAACGCTATCGATAAGTCCCTGAGAGGCGTCCCGCGCCTCAAGGGCTTGCGTCCAGCTAGCGGGGTTTCCGATGCGAATAGCCGTAGCAATGGTTTCAGGATTTTCAACAGGTTTTCCCAACACAATCGGAGCCGATCCTGAAGCCTGAAAGCCCATCATTTTGGGAAGAGTTTTGATTTTTCCAAGGGCATGATATTCAGAATACCCTTTCCAATAAGCTGTAATATTCCCCGCATTTCCGACAGGAATAAAATGAAAATCCGGGGCATATCCCAAAGCATCCACAATTTCAAAGGCTCCGGTTTTTTGGCCTTCAATGCGATAAGGGTTAACCGAATTTACAAGTGTCACAGAATAGTCGTTCGTGACTTCTCGAACCACCTTCAAAGCAGCATCAAAATTACCCTCAATTTGAAGAACAATAGCCCCATGCATCATGGCCTGAGAAAGCTTTCCAAGCGAAATTTTTCCTTCAGGAATAATGACACAGCACGCCATATTGGCTTTGGCTGCGTAAGCGGCCGCTGATGCAGAGGTGTTGCCCGTAGAGGCACACATGACCATTTTGGCCCCGGCTTCCTTCGCTTTTGTAATGGCCATGGTCATGCCACGGTCTTTGAAAGATCCCGTAGGGTTAAGGCCTTCAAACTTGACATACCAGTTGATATCGAGACCTAGAGACTTGGGTAAACGGGTTAAAGGAATAAGGGGTGTATTTCCTTCACATAAGGACACGATAGGTGTTGTGTCAGACACCGGCAAATAAGCTCTGTAATGATCGATTAAACCTTTCCACATGGGAACTCTCCTTATTGTGTTTGCAGTAGCCTCATTATCAGAGAATAGAGGCACTTTTTCAAGCGAAAGTTATTAATTGAATGTGTATATTGTGAATATTGGTTTCAATTTCTGAAATAATGATTTTGATTTGTATTTTATAGACCATGCTTAGGTTCGATTATCCATCCATGTTTTTCAGCTATTTTTGCCAAATCCTCTACAAAAGCATAGAATCTTGTTTTATCGAGTTTGTTATTCTTTTTTATGAATGAGGGGTCTGAAACTATACTGGAATGTGAAGGTCTTTTCTCAGTGGGTTCAAAAATCACATCATGTTTTTGATGTTCAGTACTAATTTTGCGAATTTCCTCTGCCAAAAGGCCAATAACAGCATTGTCCTTATCGAAAATAATTTCTTGTGGGGACTTGATAAGACTAGCTCTATCCACAGAGGGTTGTCCGACTCTGTCATAGAAGGCCATTCCTGAAAAGCATACTTTTCCATTATTATTGCTAAAATGATATTCTGGTTTTCCTGTTCTTCGAGTGTCAGGTGCTGGAAAAGAGCGGTAGAAAAATTCGTTGTCTTCAATAATATCCAACCGGTGTATTACCCCCAAAAAATCCAGTTAATGAGTTCATATTGCTCTAGATTTGATAATGTAAAAAATGAACCCATGCTTTTTTTTGAGGTTCCATAATAATCTTCAGTTTTTGTATAGCTAGTTTCCAAATCAATGGTATACAAAGTAAGTTTTTTATTGCTATTCCACCACTCGCAAACAAAATCGCCATCTCCATCCACATTTATGATTGGACGTATCCATTGCAGAGTGTAACTGGATGTAATAGTAAAAATAGTTGTGAGTACGGATAGCGTTGTTTCCATAGATATTTGATTTGGCTTGTCTGAACCATTTCCGTCCCAATCGCTGTTCAAAGATCCCAATGACTTTACTCTTTCGACAAGTTCTATCCATTCTTTATTTTCAAAAATCTTTCTATTGTTATTAAGTACAACTTGATATCCAATTGAGCTTGAATAGTTTGATTCTGTTTTGAAAGGTATCAGTTTTCCGCATTTTGGAGTTGAATCTTCTTGTATTCCATATAGATCTTGGCGAGCACCTAGTGTCATCTAATGAGCTCCTTTGTTTTGTTTGAGATAGAATCGTTGAATAGCTTGTTTTTTTGATCTCTAAAAGTATCCATTCTTAACCATAAATCCTGATCATTATTGTCAAATTGTTGGATATCGAACACATCAATATCTAGTATGAAGGATACATGCAGAGGTTTAGATGGGTGTGTTGTAGTTTGAGTGATTACAGCTAAACCACCTTCTGTGTTTTGTGGTATTTGAACTTGCATTAATAAACCGGTAAGTTCTGCCGAGTTTTCGTCGAATACGTGGGGGTAAATACAGAAGTAATCCTCAATCTTTAGGGGGCTATTTTGTTTAGATGTGGGTATGTCAATTCGGTTAATATATCTTACTGCTTCTCTTACTATTTTTTCCGGTTTGAAAATTTCAACATATTTGCTCCAGTATATAAATGCTTTTTCTCTAAATGTTTCCCATCCAGTATATGCATTTAATACACTAAACGTAAATCCACGCTCTTTAGCTTGTATAACATAAGTACCCTCTTTACTTTCTAGTCTGATGCCAGGTAAGTTGAATTTTTGCGAACTTGACTTCTCTTTTAGATTGACATTAATACTGCATTCTTCTATTTGGCCGATAATAGGGAAGTCTTCTTTAAGAGCTTCTTCAAGTATTGTGTAAAATTTGGGCTCAAAGTTTTCGTTAGGTATACACCGAAAATCTATAAGTGCTTCTACAATAGGAGCATTTGTGTATATTTTGCTTTTTTGTTGTCGGGGAGGTGTCATTGAATACTGCCTAGAAACTCAAAAAATGGGTTCTTTACTACGTACTAAGATAGTTTAAAAAAATACTGGAAATTATTGCACATAACTCTTTGGATATTAGCACGGAAAGGTCTATTTACAAAGGACGTGCACTATGTTTTATGCAAGACAAGGGTATGTTCTTTGATGATTATTGTATCGCTTTTTCGAAGGCTGAAAGGGTATTTTGTATATCTTTTTCGCTATGAACTGTGGACATAAAATTCGCCTCAAATTGAGAAGGAGCAAGATAGATCCCTTGATTGAGCATGTGATGAAAATAGGTTTTAAAAAGAGCCGTATCCGAGGTTTTCGCTTCAGCAAGACTACTCACAGGGTGTGAGGTAAAAAAGAGTGAAAACATGGTGCCCACTGAATTGAGAACATAAGAAAGATTTTTGCGCTTTAAACGATCAGACATCCCTTGTGTAAGTGCCTGAGTATGCTCAATCGCTTTTTCAAACAGCCCATGAGTTTTGAGTTTAGTGAGTGTAGCGATGCCTGCCGTCATAGCGATGGGGTTTCCTGCAAGCGTCCCAGCCTGATAGACATGTCCCAATGGAGACACAAAGGCCATGATATCTGCTCGACCTCCGTAGGCAGCAGAGGAAAAACCTCCTCCAATCACTTTTCCTAGGCAAGTAAGGTCTGGTGTAATATTAAACAAAGCTTGTGCACCCCCTAAATGAACTCGAAGTCCGCACATCACTTCATCAAAAATAAGAACACTGTTGTACTGGGTACAAAGCTCTCGTAAGGTCTGTAAAAAACCCTCCTTAGGAAGAACAACACCCATATTTCCCGCAACGGGCTCTATGATCACACCTGCAATCTGAGGGCCTTTAGTTTCAAAAAGTTTTTTGAGACTAGCAATATCGTTATAGTCCAATACCAACGTATTTTGGGCAACTTCTTCCAACACGCCTGCACTATCAGGATGCCCAAAAGTGAGGCTTCCTGAGCCTGCCGCAACCAACATCGAGTCGGCATGTCCGTGATAGCAGCCATTGAATTTGACGATGAGTTTGCGTTGTGTGAACCCTCGAGCAAGGCGAATAGCCGACATGCACGCTTCTGTGCCTGAACAGACAAATCTTATTTTTTCGAGCGAGGGAAAAAAATTCTGAACAAGCAAGGCCAGTTGAGTTTCGAGTTGGGAAGGAGTTCCAAAGGAAGTACCCTTCTGAACAGCTTCTAGAAGTGCTTTCGTCACATCGGGATCGGCATGGCCTAAAAGCATAGGCCCCCATGACAAAACATAATCAATATACTCCTGGTCATCTTCGCTATAGAGATAAGGGCCCTGTCCTTTTTTCATAAACAGTGGAGATCCGCCGACTGATTTAAAGGCTCTAACCGGACTATTGACCCCACCTACCAATATTTTTTGCGCTTCAGAAAAAAGCATATTGGAGCGTATATTCATAAAAAGGGCGCTATCTGTTTGGCAAAATAAGTAATAATCATATGAGCCCCCGCGCGTTTCATGCTAAGCAAGGTTTCTTGAATAGCAGGCATTTCGTCAATCCAGCCTCTTTGCGCGGCGGCTTTAAGCATCGCATATTCTCCAGACACATGGTAAACCGCCAAGGGATGATCAAAACGGTTTCTCAAATCACGAACAATATCTAAGTAAAGAGTGGCTGGTTTGACCATTAAAATATCCGCACCTTCTGCACAATCAAGCTCGGCTTCTCGAAGTGCTTCTCGACGTTGCGCCGGATTCATTTGATGGTGTTTACGATTGCCCTTAAAAGTATCTAAAGAACCTGCCGCTTCTCGAAAGGGCCCATAAAAAGCCGAGGCATATTTCACGGCATAAGACATAATCGAAATCCGGTGAAACCCTTCTGAATCGAGTCCGTGGCGAATGGCAGAAACCATCCCATCCAACATCCCTGAAGGGGCAATAATATCCACCCCACTGTGTGCATAGGACACCGCTATTTTTTGCAGGGTAAGCAGCGTTTTAGCCGGATCACTCAGTGCACAATGCCCATTATCTGTATATTCACACAGACAACAATCCGCAATTATAATAAGTTCTGGGAAAATTGATTTAATCTCTTGAATAGCCCTTTGTACAACCCCGTTTGGATTAAACGCTTCAGAAGCATGGCTATCTTTTTTCAAAGGAATCCCAAAAAGAATAATGGCTTTAATTCCCGTGGCTGCAATCGACTCAATTTCTGTCAGCAAAGAAGAAAAAGACTGCTGAGAAATACCTGGCATAGCACTTATTTCTTGCGGCTGTTGCAAGCCTTCGTGGATAAAAACGGGCATAATCAGATCTTGAACCTGAAGGGTGGTTTCTTCTAACATCTCTCGCCAGGCCTGTGAGGTGCGCAGCCGTTGAAGCCGCATAGATGGAAAAAACGACATTCTAGTTTCCGATGATGTCATACAAGCGTCTGAGCTGTTCTGCTGAATGGTATTTAATTTCCACCTTCCCCTTTGAGGAAGTCCCTTGAATTTTAACCCGGGTGTTAAATTTTTCCGCCAGATGCTTTTCAAATTCAATATAAGGACGAACAGGCTTTATCTTAGATTTTTTAGCCATTTTTTTCTGTGAAACCAAAGCCTCAACTTGCCTCACGTTAAGACCGTCTAATTGGATCTGTTGAAATGCTTCTAAAATGGCGGTTTCATTTTCCAGAGACAAAAGCGATCGGGCATGGCCTTCACTGATGATATTATTGGAAAGGGCGTTTAAAACTTCTTCCGGTAAATTTAACAACCTTAATACGTTGGTAATGGTAGATCTGTTTTTACCAAAAATCTCGGAAAGTCCTTGATGGGTAAGATCAAATTCGTTGATAAGACGCAAATAACCCTTGGCTTCCTCGACAACATTAAGGTCTTCCCGTTCCAAATTTTCAATAAGAGCCAACTGCAATGATTCTTTATCAGAAACCATTTTAACAATAGCCGGAATCGAGTCTAAATTCGCCAGAATCGAGGCACGAAAACGACGCTCGCCGGCAATAAGCTCATAATGATCGTCTATTTTTCTCACAAGAATGGGCTGGGTAAGACCATGCTGTTTAATCGAGTCTGAGAGGCGCTGAAGGGCCTCTGGGTCAAATTCTGTCCGTGGTTGATACGGGTTTGGTTTAATCAGGGCTATTGGCAACTGAGTCAGCGTTTTACCTGCAGTGAAAAGCGATTTAGGAATAAGCGCCTCAAGACCTCTACCTAGACGGGGACGATTCTGAATATCAGACACGTGCGATGACCTCCTTTGCAAGTTCAAGGTACGCCAGGGCACCTTTTGAGTCTGGACTATACAGGGCAACTGGCAATCCGTGACTAGGCGCCTCGGTCAATCGGATATTTCGAGGAATAATCGTATCAAATATCAAATGCTTAAAATAGTGTTTAACATTTTCGACAACTTGGCGATTCAAAGCCGTTCTTTTGTCATACATCGTCAGTACAATCCCGCCAATTTCAAGGGTAGGATTAAAGGCATTTTTAACAAGGTTTAAGGTATTAATCAGGCTGGCAATACCTTCCAATGCGAAATATTCACATTGAACCGGAATAAGTGTACTGTCTGCCGCAACCAAGGCATTCAGCGTCAAAAGACCGAGAGAAGGAGGACAATCCATCAAAATATAGTCATAATGAGCTTTGAAAGGTTCTAATCTCTGCCTTAAGACACTTTCTCTTGAGGGCATACTTACCAACTCTATTTCAGCACCCGAGAGGTCTTTGCTACTAGGAATAATATGTAAATTTTCAAAAGCCGTAGGATAAAGGACTGTCGGCGTTGTTGTCGGGTCCATAAGCAAATCATAAATAGTATGCTGAATTTCTTCTGTCTTAAGGCCTACTCCCGAGGTAGCATTGGCTTGGGAATCCATATCAACAAGAAGCACTTTTTGACCACTTTCACTCAAAAAAGAGGCCAGATTGATCGAGGTTGTGGTTTTCCCCACTCCGCCCTTCTGATTAACTACGGCTAAAACTTTTGCGCTCATCGGCAAAGTATAGCATCTTTTTTTATTGCTAAAAGGTGCTTGCATTCATTTTCACTCACGATTAGAATGAGGCCTAGTCTAATATAACAGTTCAAATTTCCCAAGGAGGCGTCTATTTTTATGAACTCAAAGGCCAAGAGTGTTTCTCTGTTATCACTGCTTCTATGCAGCATGCTCATGTTTGGATTTTTAGGTTTTGGCGAGAAAAAAGGAACCATTGCAAAAGTAGATGGCGAATGTATTACTCAAGACGATTTACAGGCCAGGTTAAAAACGTTCCCCCCACAGTATGCTGCGGCACTTCAACAAAAAGAAAATAAAATCAAAGTATTAGATCAAATGATTGATGAAAAACTAGTAATAGTTGCTGCAAAAAAAGCAGGCATTGCCAAGTCTAAAGACTATAAAGACCAAATCGAAGCCGCTGAAAATCAATTATTAGTTAATATGTTTGTTCGCGAAAAAATTGACAAAAATGCAACTGTTTCTGATGCGGAAGTAGCCTCTTTCTATCAAAAAAACCCCAATCAATTTAAAGAACTTGAGCAACGCCACGCAGCTCATATTTTAGTAAAAACTGAAGCCGAAGCTATTGAAGTATTGAAAGCACTCAAAAATGGTGCCGACTTTGGTGCTTTAGCCAAAACAAAGTCAACCGATCCCTCTGCCGCAAATGGCGGAGATTTAGGCTGGTTTGCCCGGGGTCAATTGGTGCCTGCTTTTGAAAAAGCTGCTTTTGAATTAGCAAAAGGCAAAACATCTGGAATTATAAAAACCCAATTTGGATTCCACATCATTAAAATGATCGACATTCAAGTACGTCCAAAAGTAGACTTTACACCTCAAACAGCTCAGCAAATTAAAGATGCTCTCCTGGGCGAAAAGAAAAGAGCCCTCACTACCGAGTATTTGGGTAAATTAAGAAAAGAAATTAAGATCAAAAAAGACGTTGCAAAAATCAACTAAAACGTATTCTTACGCCAAGCTCAATGTATCACTCCTTGTTTTTCCTCCACGTGAGGACGGGTATCATCCCCTATGGTCTGTATTCCAGACCATAGGGATGCATGACACCCTCACATTCAATCATTCCCCCTCGGTCTCTTCTTCTTTTAAACTTGAGTGTACCGATCCTCGCATTCCCGTCGATGACTCTAATATTTTGACCCGTGTCTATCGCCACTTTCAAGACCGCATCTCTGGTGCAATAGAGATTTATCTAGAAAAAATCATTCCCACAGGGGGTGGCCTAGGAGGAGGCAGCAGTAATGCCGCCGCCTTTTTGCTATACCTCAATCACACTTTTGAATGGGGCTATTCTTTAGAAGAACTTGAAACCATCGGAATAACCTTTGGAAGTGACGTTCCTTTTTTCTTAAGTGGGGGCCGTGCCTTGGTAAGTGGCATAGGTGAATCCGTAAGGCCTTTAGCGCCTTCTCAGCCTGTTTTTTTTGTTTTGATAACACCTTCCATTTCTATCTCTACAAAACAGGCCTATCAATGGCTAGACGAGTCCTGCTGTTTCGCTAAAAAAAGCGGTTCTATTGACTCTAAGTTCAATAGCTTTAAATCCGTTGTTTTCTCTAAAACGCCTCTTTTTTCAGACATTGAAAATTGTTTGATTCAATTAGGGGCTCCCGAACTTCGGTTATCAGGCACAGGTTCAACCCTATTTTTGACTTGTGAGAGTCTCAAAAAAGCACAGTTTTGGAAAAAACAGTGTCAGACATACTTTCCCGCACATCCCATTGAGGTCTATGCCCCCGTTCAGAAAGGATCAACATGGGAAATAGAGCCCTCTGGCTTCTAGTTTATTTCGTTATTTCAAGCCCATTTCTATGGGCCTCTGTCCAACCCAAACTGGTTTACTCAGGGTCTGCTTTACAAAAAAGAATTTCATTTACTTTTGATGATGGGCCAAAATCAGAAGTATCCAAACAACTTCTCGATGTGTTAAAAAAACATCACATCCGAGCAACCTTTATGGTAGTGGGAAAAGAATGTCTTTTGAACCCAGAAATAGTCATACGCATGAAAGAAGAGGGTCATGATGTTGAAAATCATAGTTTTTCCCATCTCAGACTCGATACCTTGTCTGATTCTCAAATAGAGCTTGAACTTAAGTCTACCAATGACATTATTCAGGATCTAACAGGGAAACTTCCAATATATTTTAGACCTCCGGGAGGACGCTATACCGAACGGGTAAGTGTGATTGCCGCAAAAGAAAACCTATCCCAGTTAATGTGGGATGTTAACACTGGGGACTATAGCCTTTTGATCCCTGAAGCCCCTCGCAAAACAGAAGCCGATATACAGAGCCAAGGCACACTCCTATTAGATCGGGTCATGTCCCATGTAAAAAATGGCAGCATTATATTAATGCACAACGGGTCTATTGAAACCGTCCGTGCTTTGCCCAGAATTATTAAGGCCTTACAAGACAAAGAATTTGAGATCGTACCCGTATCCGAATTGACTATAAAATGAGGCCCCCATTGGTTCATACAGGTGAAAATCCGGCTTGTTTAAAAGGGTTTTTTTCTCAAATCTCCCTATTTTTAGTGGATGCTTCCGGGGTCTTATACAACGATGACGGGGTTATTCCAGGCGCCATTGAGGCCATTGCAAAAATGCAAAAACAGGCCCCTGTTTTTTTAGTAACGAATAATTCTAGCCATCATATCCAACTCATCTCTGATACTTTATCCGGTTTAGGATTTTCTTTTTCACCCTCGCACATCATTTCATCAGGTTTGGGCTTAAGTCGAGACACCTTTATGAGGCGTTTTATCGAAGGAAAACGAATAGGTATTTGGGGAGGAGAGCCCTCATACGAGTATCTCAAGCAGGCGAACTGCAAAGAAATCTGCCCACATTACGAGGATGTAGACTGCATTGTACTCACCTCTTCTCTTGGAGAAAAAGCCGAGGGAGAATACCAACGTTTGAAGCAGTATTTATTAGGGAATAACGTCCCTATAATCTGTTGCAATCCAGATCGGGTGATCAGAGGAACAAGGGGCAAGATGATTCCTGTCATGGGGCATTATGCCCGTCGATTAGAGGAAGAATTAGAGATCTCGGTTATGTGGATAGGAAAACCTTATCTCAATTTTTCACTCCTTGTAAAACAGATTTTATTAGACGATCATGGAATCGATATACAAAAACGTGCATCTAAGACGGTTTTTTTTGATGACAACGCACTTAACATAGGTGCAATGACCAAAGATTTAGGTATTCAAGGATGCCTTGTGCACAGCTCAGGCATTTCATTTAATCGCTCTATTAAAGAGTGTTTAGCGCAAACGGATCATCCTATTGCGTTTACAATTTCTACGTTAAAGGGGATTTAACATGGAACAAATGTTTATTTTAGTTGTAGATGCAAACGAAGACAGAAGACAGCGGTATAAAGAACTATTTTCCAAATCCGGCTATATCGTATTATCTGCCTCAAAAGGCACTCAAGCTTTAGAAATTTTTCGAATAAATGCCTTTGAAATTCGGGTCGTTTTGGTCAGTGATTCCATTCAAGAGATGTCCTGTGTGACTTTTGTACAACACCTCAAAAAAGACAGTATTCTTCCTGAAGTTTTAGTCTTGTCGGACCACCTAGATATCCCTGACGTAGTCGATTTAATGAAATCCGGAACCTATGAGGTCATCAAAACCCCTTTGCCTGACGATGCCGTATTACTTGCAGTCAAAAATGCGATTGAGTGCACCGACATTTTAACCAAAATGGATAATTATGCCCGCCATTCCCAAGAAATAGACATTCATACACGCTTAGAAATCTATCAAAACTTACAACAAAAACGCAGACTTCAAGGCAAACCTGTAACCATAGAAGAGCTGATGATGTTATTTCCCTCTCCTTCCCAACGAGAAAGCATTTCTTTGAACTCCGTGATCAAAGAACTGGAATTAAATTCAAAAATAACCACAGTTCCCACCCTATTGATTGTAGAAGATGAAGATGAACTAAGAGGGGCCCTCCATCGGATGTTAAAGCCTGAATATCAGATATTTCTTGCAGCAAGCGGTCAAGAAGCCATCGCGCTCTTAACCCAAGAAAAACAAATTGATTTGGTACTACTCGACATTGGGTTACCCGACATTTCTGGAGACACCTTAATTTCTAAAATTCGAGAAATACACAAGGAAGCCGACATCATCATGTTAACGGCCTACAACGACTTTCGCACAGCTTCAAACGCAATGCGTTCTGGTGCCAGCGATTTCATAACAAAACCCTTTGACGATCTCATTTTACAAGTAAAACTAGCCGGCGTTTTACAGAAAAAGTACCTAAGACAACTAGCTCCAATGTACTTACAGGATCGAATAAAGCCCTAAAAAAAACACAAAAGAACGATCCCTGCCCCCAAACTCAGGCCACCCCCAACACACCGACCTCAAAATCGTCACATCTCTACAGATCGAGTGATTTTTTCAAAAAAATCTCTTGACGTCACCCCTACTATCTGAAACAATCCAACTCTACCGTTCACTATTTTAAATTTCAATAAAAAGGGTTTGACATGATTCTTTCTCAAATAAAGAAAGCATTTTCAACAGGCATATTTTCAGTAGGGATAATGTGCATACTTTTCCTCCCCTCAGCGCTCTTTTCGCAAACAACGACCACAAGCCCACCCCCTTCAGACTCTCCACCCATCAAAGCTGCCTCAACAGCCGCGAGTGTGCCCATTGCCAACGGAACAAGCAGTGATTTAGTGAACACAGCACAAAACAATTTCCAATTCAGTGAGGTCAATCTGACGCAGGGAAGTTTAAAGTTTAGCGAAACAGACTTGGTCCTTCCAGGCAAAAACGGAATGGATGTTGTTATAGGACGCAACTACAACAGTATAAACTCAGAAGCTCACCTTGAAATGGCGGCAGGCTGGGGGTTAACCTGTGACATGGAGTTGTTTTCACAAAGCGTTGACGACTATGTCTGCGTGCGGACGACAGAGGGCACCCAAATATATCACCCAAGGGGGGCACAAGGGTACATTTCAAACATAGTAAACGATTTTTCATACATTAAAGACAGATATTTAAATGGAAATTCAGGGTGGTTTGATCTCAAAAAAGAGGATGGAAGAACTTACAGATTGACAATGTATCACGGGGCCCCCAATTATGATGCCAGGCTCACCTCAATTACAGATACCTATGGCAATGTCATTGCCATCGAACGCGAAACAGACAACCACCGTATCAAAAAAATAAGAGATACTTTTGGAAGAGAAGTCCTCTTTTTTTATGACAATTCAGATGCTGGATTGGTCACAAGAATTCAATACACAAACGTGAACGGAAAAACACAGACAATCACCTATCGATATGATAGCAATAAGTGCTTGATAGGCGTAAAAGCCGGGGATTTACCAGAGGTTGTATATGGATATGGACACAGAAGTTCACGCCTCATTATTTCAGAATCTGATACCTTTTATTCCAATTCAGAGTCTACTCAATGGGAATCCCATTATGAGTACCAAGACGGCAATGGCGTCAGACAGACCAAGGCAGTTATATATAATTATTCGACACAACTTCAAGCCAACCGTGACCATGGGTATGGCTATACCGAGACATATGATTTTTACGAATCAAAATTTGGGAACGGATTAAGTGTGTACTATCTCAATCAGATTACCTCCGTGTTAGGAGGGAAGGTCTATTACGAATACAGCGAAGGGTTTAATGATACAAACGCGCCTCCCTATGCGGTTCTTTTCAAGAAAGAAATTTATGATTCGACAAATACTCTCAAGGAACGGTATAGCTTTGACTATCCAAAAACCTCAACGGATGACAACAACAGAAATCAAGTTTACAGACAAGCACTCTTTCCAACTTATTTTAGAGACAGCGGCCCAGGAGGCAAAATAATTTACAACATAGAGGATTTGGGCCTAAAAATAGAGCGCCCTGCCTCTTTCCCAAGAGTAACTGTGACTAACACTGCAGGAACAGAACCTGAATATTATACGTTTGAGCAAGGGGTCATGACAAAAAAACAGCAAGGTAACTTTGTGACAGAGCAAGCCTGGGATTGGAGAAAAATGGTTCAAACTCAGGTAACAACCAAGGTAAATGGTGTTATTCAAAGTGTAAAAAAAATAAGTGGGTACGATAGCTATAATAATCCCACCAAAATTACTACCCAAAAAGGGACAACCGATTACGTGACTCAAGATCTAGCCTATTACACAGATTCGGTCTTAGACAAACCCTTCTTAGATCAAAACATTATTCATCAGCTCAAAATGAGCAAAATATACGAATCTGGAGATTCAAGTAAAGCAAACAGCCATTTCAGCACCTACACAGCCCAAGGGAAGCCTTTCGAAACCTATGAAGGGGAAAGTGCCGCGGGTAAAAAACTCAAAACGATGGCCTACGATTCAACCGGCCGGGTAAGCAGCGAAACCAGTTACGGCCCTGGCGGGAGTCTAAGCATCGGTTATACATACACCCTAGGTTCAACCTACC
>JAHFDB010000068.1 GCA_023249195.1 bacterium
CACCCTCCAATATAGCAAGGTTTAAAGAGTTGGCTGGCCACTACCCAAGGATCTTCCAACATCGGATCGGGTGTATTTGATTCTAGTGGAACCGAGATATAAGCTCCTCTCTTGATACGCGAAACCCATCCATTTTGAGCCCATCGGGATAATAGTATCGAGGCATCATGGGATGTTATGTCTAAAATCTGTGAAACATGTGCCGTGGTGATAACGCCTTGAGTTTCTCTGAGCACGCGGGAAAGTCGGCTTCTGGATAATTTTCCTAAGCCTGAAATAGTGGAGGTAGTATATTTACTATGCTTCATATATCTTTATATGCATATAGTAGCATATTTTATATATTTTCTGTACATATCCTTATTTACCATTATGGATTAAATCTCATCTATGCAACCCCAACCAAATCCCAGTAACAACTCCCGCAGCTGTCAACAACTTATACCAATTCTCCTCAAAGAAATCAGGAGCCTTCGAATACCCCACTACCAAAGAATCCCCAGGCAAAATCTCTACCTTCTGAGTCACTTTCCCATCTCTAAATATCTGAAAGGCACGTCCAGAAACCCAAGAATACGCTTCCGAAACTGATTTTGCAGATTTCACCTCAACAGAATCCTTTTTTAAATCATGAACCACCACAAAAATAGGCAAATCAGCCTTATTCTTTCCCTCAGAATTTGGAATCAAAATGGCTATGACTTGAGGCAGTTTAATAAACTTAGAAAAGCCTGTTTGAAGAGTGGTATCCAATTGGGACATGGTTTGGTCTTGAACAAATAGTCGCCCTAGTAAAGGAAGTGAAATACTTCCATCTGGAGTAATAGCCTGTTTTGTAGTGAGTTCGTCGTGGCCGACAATGTGAATGTCTAGGGTGTCTTTGGGTTGAAGGAGGTAGGTGGCAAAAGTGGGTACTGAGCACCATAAAAATACGGTAAAAACTGCAAGAAATAGTTTTGAAATTCTAATCATAATCTGCCCTTTTTGAAAAAATGAACGTGAGAACAGAAAAGATTTTAGTGGTTTATTGGGGGTTGATCAATCCCCATCCTCAAAATAAGTCTCCCACTCATCCACAAACCCCCGACAATCGTTCCCCTTATGGACTTCTTCAACCAGCATATTAATAAACAGCTGAATCCCATCGCTAATAATTTCCTCAGTCAAAGCCTTGGTTTTAGGGATCTTGGACTCCTCCAGCTCAGGAAAAAACAGGTATATATCCCGCATTAATAGATGTCTATTTCTCGCAATCCTTTTAGTAGCAATATCGTTCAAAATTCTAATTTTTGAGGCAACCGAGAGAGACCTGTTCAAAAGCTTATTGCCAATATCAGGTAAAATCTTTTTGAAGGCTCTTTTTTGGAGGGCTTTTGAAATTTTGACTAAGAGATCATTGCGATCATAGGGCTTTGTGATGTAGTCGAAGGCATTGTTTTTAAATGAGGTGACGATAAAATCGACCTGATCTTTGTAGGCAGTGAGCATGATGGTTTCTGAATCTGGGTGGATATCGTTCAGAAGTGGGAGGAGCTCAAGACCTGTCATTCCAGGAAGGCCAATATCAAGCAGTTTGAGATCTATGATGTCGTTTTCTTTGGCAAGTTCTAGGGCTTGTTGAGCGTCTCCTGCCTCTAGGGTGTCGAAACGGTAGCTATTGAGTATTTGAGAAACTGTTTCTCGAACGTTAGGTTCATCATCTACGATTAGAATAACAGGGGGTGGTAATTTTTTGAGCTTCTGGAAGTCATGTTCGCCCAGGCAAGTTTTGAGGGCTTCGAGGGTGTTTTCGTCTTTTCTTTGATGAATGGGGAAGAAGGCTCCGAATTCGTCTGGTCTGACAAAATCACCTTTGTCACGGCGAATTTGGATGAGTTCTTTGAGCAGTGTCATGCGGTCATCGATATTATCTAAAAAAGCGTCATGGGCAATGCCTTCGATTTTTTTGAAATTTTCACCTTGGTCTAGAATGCTTTGAAGAAGTGTTTTGAGGGTTGTTCTTTTAAACGGCTGTTCGATATAGCTGTAGGCCCCTAAACGCATCGCTTGGACACATTTTTCAGCACTGTTAGTGTTTCCAAATACAATGACTTCGGCCATAGAGTCTGATTTTTTAATTTCAGCTAACATGTCGAGTCCGTTTCCCTCTTTGAGGCTTAAATCTAGGAAAATCACATCCCATTGAATATGCGTTAGGGTGTTGGCTTTTTCCCAGGATTCTAGAACGACCACCTCTACAGGAATGACACTTTGAATGAGCTGAATAGCCTCGTTGTTGGTTGAAATAGAGAGAACACGTGCAGTCATAGGCTATGCCTTCCTTAACCCTTGGTCTTTGAAGTAAGAATGAAGCACTTTTTCAAAATACTTTTTTTGAAGAGCATGGACAATTTTCTGAGGAATAAGTGCTTGAGGACTTCCTTTGATGACATAATCAAAGGCCCCGTTTTTGATAGTAGACATGATGACTTCGCTGTCTACAATCGCTGTGAGCATGATGATTTCTATATTTGGATATTTTTGTTTGATAATCGGGAGCAATTCAGGGCCTAAGGAATCTCCTAAAGCAACATCCAATAACAAGACATCCACGTGCTCTTTTTTAAGCATGTCCATGGCCTCTGAACCGGATGGCGCTTCCAAAATTTGATATTTTTGTGGGCTTAAAATCGAAGAAATGGTAGAACGATAATGTGGTTCATCGTCTGCGATAAGTACCACCACATCTTTAAATTCTTTGGGTGTTTTGGATACTTTTTCAAGAATTGTTTCTATGGGAAGATCATGGCCCTCTTCTGAGGGGAAAATGAGCTCAATTTCTTGAGCGGATACAGCCAACCCCTTATTTTGTCGCTTTAATAAGAGGTCTAAAAACAATTGAGTTTTGACGGGCAATGTATGTTCAGCTGACGATTCTGCAATATTCAATTTCAACTGATAATAACCAAGTGCCTTGGTCAGAACCCAATGAATTTCTTCTCTAAACGAGGGAAGCTGAATGATGTCATACGCCCCGCATTTTACCAATTGTACGAGCGAAGGAACGATTTTGGGAGAAAAGGCATAATCTTGGCAGAAAATGACTTCGGGATACCCCGCAAGTTTAATCTCTTTCAAAAATTCAGAAGAATCCATATCGAGTGGATGACTGAGATCCACAATCACCACTCCAATAGCGTTATTCTCCCTTACAAGGCGAATGGCTCCTTTGGCCGATGAAGTATCAAGAACTGTCTGAAAGTCTTCAAGATAGCCCTTAAAAGCCTCTCTGAATGAATTTTTAGACCCAACAATAAGCAATGTGATGTGTAATAAGTCATGTGTCACTGTATAATCCCTTTTTTTGATGAGTGAAGTCTTTCTGTTATGCCCTCATTTTAACAAATTCAAACCGTAGGCAAGAAAAGTTTGAAGGTTGTTCCCATGCCCTCTTCTGATTCGACAATAATCGAGCCTCCAAACCGTTGAATTGTTTGGCTAACAATAGACAAGCCCAGCCCAATATTTTTACCACCTGTGACACTTTTGGTGCTGAAAAAGGGATCCATGATTTTAGGGAGAACGCTTTTTGGAATACCACAGCCAGTATCTTCGAGCTGGATTTCTATCGCTTGGATACGATTTTTGTCGGAATCTTCAAAGTAAGCGAGTTGGGTCCTCATATAGAATTTTAAGTCTGATTTCTGAGTCGATATCATCGCATAAATGGCATTGGTAAAGATATTCATAATAGATTGTCTGAGATCACCCAGATGTCCAAGCACTTCAGGCAATCCTTCTTCAAATTCTTGATAGAACATGATGTTGCTTTTCTTAAAATTACCCTCGAATAAACTGCTAATACCCTGCAAGGTTTTATTGACCTCAATTTTTGTTTTTTTGGCTTTATCTGTTCGATTAATCAGCTCAATAATAATGTCTTCGAAATGTTTGAATTTTATGTTCAAATCTAAAGTAAAACCCACGGTTCCAGGCTTGAATAGATCTTGAATCATCCCATTTTCATCCAAATAACCCTTTCTGACTAACTCTTCCCATATCTTTTCCGAATCACTGGCCCCTACAAGGTCAGAAAACGCTGTTCTTGCCACACCTTCACCAGACACACTATATTCGAGCATATTGTTACAAATCTCTTCCACACGTGAAGATTCCACATCAAACACATCAAGAGCTGCCAATGTTTGGGCATAGAAAAAAGTTTTGGCCATGTAAGTTGAAATGGCTAACCGATAGGGCTCTGCTTCAGAAGGTAGCTCTATCTCAAAATCATCCCAAAACAACTTGAAGCGTTTGTCATTGATTTGACCTGATTCGCTGATGTAGCGATTTTCAATAAAGGTCTGCCAGACTTGATCTGCCAAGGGAATATCCCCGTCCAGACACTTAGCTAACTGTCGTTTAGAGACTCCGTTCCAAAAGGGCAATTCGGCTTTATCTATTTTGAAACCAATGTCTATTTTTCCGGTTAAAATATCCTTGGTATGTCCGGCTTTGCCCTTCATAGCAGCGAGTGGATTGCGAATTTCGTGGGCGATGCCCAAGGTAAGTGTAGAAAGCTGGGCTTGTTTGGCCAATTCTTGAGCCGCTAACATGGCTCTTTTTCTGGCTGTTGTTTCTTTCTCTACTTGCTTTTCGAGGGTAATACCTCGTTTTTGAAGAGCTTCGTAGAGTTGGGCGTTTTCTAGAGCAATGGCCATTTGACCGGAGAGGATTCTGAGTTTGTCTATACGGCCCTCTGAAAAAGCATTGCTAGCGACATTATTTTCTAAATAGATGACACCAATAAGCTTATTTTGCTTGGTTAATGGCATGCAAAGGATAGATTTAGGCCCTTTTTCTGCAATGTAAGGATCTAGCCCAAAGGCTATCGATTCGGCGGCATCATCTAAAATACATTCTTTGTTGTATTGAATAACGTGATTAACCACTGTTTTGGATATTTGATTGAAATCAGACAGTGGAATTGATTTTACAGAATGGGAGACTCGATTGGCCTTTTTGAGTTCAAAAATAGCCTCTACAAAAAAATCATTTTCCCTTCTTAAAATGACCGCACCCCTTTGACCCCCAGCAACTTGTACCACAATGTGGAGAATTTCTTTTTGCAGTTTTTTAAGATTGCGCTCGCTTGCAATAGTTTGGATTGTTTCGATAAGGCTAAATAAATCTAACTCATCTCCAAGCTCAACTGAGCCAGAACTTTTGTCAGAATACTCTGGGTTTAGAAACTCAGGAAAGAGTGAGGGATATTGTTTAGATAAATGGTCCGCTTTTGCAAGTGCACCCCAGGCAATATACAAGTTCCTAGCTTCCGTTAAACGTGACTTGGCTTCAAGAGGCCCTTGTCTTGTAAGATAGAATTTGCCTAATAGCTCATTACCCAAAGCCTCAATATGAACAAACCCTTGAATTTTAGTCTCTGTAATTGCCTTTAAATATAATTCTAGTGCTTTTTCGACTCTTCCATTGATGCGGGCAAGTTCAGCCTCTATGAGCAAATATTTACAGGTAAAATTTTCAGGGCACTTTCTTTTCCATACTCCAAATTTTATTGAAATCCATTTTGCTTTGAGTCTATTTAACAAACTCACTTTTGGTTCAGCACATAGGATAAGGGCTTTAAAAAAATAGTGGTCAACCGTGTACACAAATCCTACAGAAACATCGAGCAATTCTTGGGATTTTTTTAAGGCGAGAATAGATTTTTTATGATTGCCAAAAAGATAGTGATATTCCATCTGGTAAAGATAGTAGAGGTGAAGGGAAATCTTTCTAGCGGATCTTCCGAAAAGAAGATGAGGCTAGCTAGGCACAAAGAGGAACTTTTTTTCTAGGCTACAGGTTGGAAAGAAAGGTTAGGGATTTTGAGAGCGAGAGCGTCAAAGATAGCTTTGCAC
>JAHFDB010000031.1 GCA_023249195.1 bacterium
CTACCCCGATCATATGGCGTATAAATCGTTGAAATGGGAGGAATCATGGGGGGGCACAGAGGTGGCTTCTGTGGTGGAATCTCCTGCTGAATTGGCGCAGACATGGGGTCGAGACAGTGTGCCCAATGAAGAAGTTTCAACTCAATTGTTGGCCTTTTATCATAGACTATTTGGGCCCCTTCCAACGGCCTTGATGAAGGGCATTTCCCAATATCCTGTGTCTTTTTATACCTATAATATGTTGTCTGGGACTCATGGGGCAGCAGAAACGCCAGAAAATTTAAGTAAAATGTCTGATTTTTATACTCAAGTTGCACAGATGGGGTTTGAAAAAATGGCCGTGGAACACCTGCAATATGACGAATTTTGTAGCGGGATGACGACTCAAAAGCAAGGGCCTTCGTGGACGTATCTCTATGCCCGTTTAAAGTTGATGGTGAAATCTGGGGATTATTTTCGCATTTTAAACTATATCGAGGGAAAAATGGGCCCCTCGGTGGTGGTATATGGTTATGCACCGAAATGGGTTGTGCAGTATTTTTATCCGAAACCCTATTGGGACACCATTGTGAAATATGCGCTGAGGTATCAGCTGGATCCGTACTTGGTTTTGTCTATTATGAGACAAGAAAGCAAGTTTGATCCTCGTGCCAAATCAAAGTCGAATGCCCTAGGCTTAATGCAATTGCACGCTGTAACGGGAAAGGATGTTGCTTTTAGGGTAGGGTCCTATTGGAGAGGCGAGGAAACGCTGTATGCTCCAGATATAAATATTCGATTAGGATGTTACTATTTGGCGTGGTTATCGAAACAATTTAAGGGGAATGTGCCCTATATTTTGGCTGCTTATAATGCGGGCCCCGAGTCGGCAAAACGTTGGATTTCAACCTTTGGGACACCTAAAACATCGGTTTTCATTTCAAAAATTCCCTATCAGGAGACTCAAAATTATATTCGTCGGGTGATGAATAATTACATGATCTATAAAGTGGTTTATTCTCGATAAATACGTTAAACTTAGTGCTTATGCTGAACCTGTCTCGACTCAAAAACTTTAAGGGACGACAAGGCCCACTTCTTCTGATCATTATGGATGGGATAGGGTTGGGGAAGCCTGTTGATACTAACGCTGTTTATATGGCTAAAACCCCTGTTTTGGACCGGTTAATGGCATCACCCCTATATAGGCAGCTTAGGGCCCACGGTAGGGCGGTAGGGATGCCTACGGATGAAGATATGGGAAACAGTGAGGTGGGCCATAACGCTTTGGGGGCGGGGCGTATTTTTGATCAAGGCGCCTCCTTGGTTCAATCGGCTATAGATTCGGGTGCTTTGTTTGAGGGTGAGTCGTGGAAGCAGGCGCTTCAATACGTGATAGATCATACATCGACGCTGCATTTTATTGGGCTTTTATCGGATGGAAATGTCCATGCTCATATTCGGCATACGATAGCCATGTTAGAAAAAGCGGCTCAGCAAGGTGTTTCGACAGTACGGCTTCATGTGTTGTTGGACGGACGTGATGTCGCTCAAAAAAGTGCTTTGATGTATTTAGATCAACTTGAAACTGTTTTGGCTCGTTTGAATGGGGCTGGATGTGATTATCGCATTGCCTCAGGCGGGGGGCGTATGGTGACCACGATGGACCGCTATAATGCCGATTGGGCCATTGTCAAACGCGGTTGGGATGCCCATGTTTTGGGTGAGGCAAGGCCTTTTTATTCCGCCAAAGAAGCTGTTGAAACCCTCTATGCCGAAGATGTTGCTGCAACCGATCAATATCTGGCGCCTTTTGTGGTTCATGATCGAACCCATAGGCCTTTGGGTCCTATTCAAGATGGGGATTCTGTGTTGTTTACCCATTTTCGAGGGGATAGGGCGATTGAATTATCGATGGCTTTTGATCAAGAAAATTTTGAAAAATTTGATCGGGTGCGATTCCCCAAGGTTTTTTTCGCAGGCATGATTCAATATGACGGGGATTTGAAAATTCCGACCCGTTTTTTGGTGAATCCCCCTGTGATTGAAAACCCCATTAGTGCTTATTTGTGTGCAGAAAAAGTGACGTCTTTTGCCATTTCTGAAACTCAAAAATATGGGCATGTTACTTATTTTTGGAATGGAAACCGATCAGGTTATGTCGATAAAACGCTAGAAACCTATGTTGAAATTCTGTCTGATCGCATTCCCTTTGATCAAGCCCCGAAGATGAAAGCTTATGACATTACGCAAAAGACCTTGGAATTGCTGAGGTCTGGCTTATATCGCTTTGGCAGGGTCAATTTTCCTAATGGGGATATGGTGGGGCATACGGGGGTGATGGATGCTGCTGTTATGGCGTGTGAAGTGACAGATGAGTGTGTGGGGATCTTGATTGACGAAGTGGCACGTTTGGGGGGTATTGCGGTGGTTTTGGCTGACCATGGCAATGCCGATGATATGACCAGGACGGCGCATACCTTGAATCCTGTTCCTTTTGCGATTGTCGATTCAGGATACCAAAACGACTATAATCTAAGAGATATTCCACAGGCAGGTTTGGCGAATGTTGCAGCTACCCTATGCAATTTACTAGGATTTGAAGCACCTGCACACTATGAGCCTTCTTTGATTGCCTTTCATGATTAGACAACCCTCTCATAAAAAATCAGTTTTAAGATCTTTTGCAAAGCAATCGTCAGGTGTTCAGCGTCAGGGACGGTTACATCGGCGTGCTTGGATGAACGCGTCTGGTCTTTTTGCGGGTCTCTTTCTACTGTTACTTTGGGGCGGGGTGACCCTTTATCGGCATCCTCAACGTGTCTATCTTCATGGCATTACGATGGGGATGGGCTATACGGTAACGGCTTATGGGCCTCGTGGTATGGCACGTCATAGAGTTGAAAAAAGCGTTCTTGATACCTTTGCAACGGTTGATCGAACCCTGTCTACCTACAGGGCCGACAGCGAGTTGTCCAAATGGAATGCGTCACGGTCTTTTGATCTTATTCATGTGTCGTCAGTCTTGTTTGATATTTTGACGCTTTCTCAGCAACTTTATGTGGTATCCGAAGGGGCATGGGATGGGACAGCGAAACCTTTGTTTGAGGCTTGGGGCTTTTCTGGATTAGGCATGGTGAAGCATGTGCCCACCTCACAAAATATTCAGTTGGCTTTGGCCCATGTGGGTTTTTATCGGTTGAATTTAATTTCCCCGAATTTGGTCCAAAAACGAGATTCTTTAGTCAGTGTTAGTTTGGAGTCTGTGGCGCCCGGATATGCGGTTGATTTGGTGGCTAAACAACTGGAGCATTTGGGATATCTAAACTATTCAGTGGAGGTAGGGGGACAGGTGAAAGTCAAAGGCAAACAAGTGAATGGGAAGCTTTGGCGGGTTGAGATGGGAGAGGGAACTTTTTTTGAACTTACCGACAAGGCGATAGCGACGAGTGGAAAAGACCGCTCATTTGTATCGAATGGGAAGCGTTACTCCCATGTTTTAAACCCGCGTACAGGCTTTCCGATTGTCAATGGCATGTCTCACGTGACAGTTTTGGCGGACTCATGCGCCCTTGCCTGTGGTTTAAATACAGCCTTGATGGTTTTAGGCCCTCAAGAAGGTCAGATTCTTCTTAAACGTTTTCCTCATACAAGGGCTGTTTTTACCTTAAATTAAGGCTCTGTTGAGACAGGTCCATCTGGTAAGCCGTACTTGTCGATCTTATGCTTATATTAGAGCTTTAAGATTTTCAAGTGATTCTAATGTAAATTTTGGTCTACTTTGACCTACTTGAATAGTTTTAAACTTTACAGAAACTGCTTTATGTAAAAAATCTCGATTCAAAATATCAGCATCGGGTATTTCATAGCTTATTTTACCTTTTAAAATCCCTCTTTCTCCTGTCTCTTTGAATTCGAAGGCTCTGCTTTGAGGCAATATACCTTGAAATTCTCCTACATAGGTTTTTTCTGCTTCGCGAAAATTCTCTTCTTTTAAACGCTCTGCTGATGAATTTAACTGTTCGATATCGCGAAATACAAAATATTCTTTTTTAAATTCTAAACCACATATGGCGTTTGACTCTTTAATCAAATCCAAAAACTCAGCAGTTTTTCTGATTGCTCTTGGATGGATTTCTTCAATAATTTCTGCAATGTCATCATCAGTACCGTTGGCACTTAATCGAAAAATAGATTGCATTTTAGAAACTGCCGTTTCTAACGTATTTTCTGTAGAATTTGGAAATGGGTTTGTCTGAGAAGATTTGTTTTGGGGTACTTCTAGTTCAAATCCGAATGATCCCAACGCTATTCCAGTAATCAATAATTGATTTTTTTGTTTGTCTGGAATAGGCCCCGAATACTCCAGATTACCATCAATAGCTGCGGCAATCATGGAAACTGCATCTGTAAACATAGCGGTGGCTTTAGATGCAAAATCAGCATTAATTCCATGACTTCCGAATACAGGGGTTCCTTTAAAAGTTAGTTTTGCCCGAAATGCTAATCGAGATTCTTGAACACTTGCTAATTTTTCCTTTGCAAGTTTAAGACGATAATTAAAGCCAGCCAGTTCTATAACATTTTCCGGAGGAAGGGCTGTAATAATCTCTTCAAGCTGCCTGACTTCAGAAGAAATAGATATAAATTCATTATGATTCATGTGTCACCTCCTTATTCTTTTGCTCCAATAATTGTTTTGCTATAGATTCTTCATCTGGAGCAAGATTTACCTGTAAAAATCCCTTCCAAAGATTTGTCTCTTTAGTATGGGACCACATACTATACCAATAAGCAATTTCGTTAACATGTCTAGGTTGCAATGAGGTATTCAGTATAAAGGGATAACTATCCACGCGATATATTCCCTTTGTTTCAGTAGGGCTAAACAAATTGCTATGAGATTGCATCAAGGATTTTTGGGTCATTTTTGGTGGTAAGAAGAAAAACGTCACAACATCAATATCGTTGGGATTTCGAGAGTCGATGACTTCCACATGTGTCATAAAACTTCCGTTTAACCACTGAAATCCCTTGTTAATGCCACATTCATGAAGAGCCACTCTAAAATTCAAAAAGCCTTGTAAAATAGATATTCGCTCTGGCGAAGTAGCAAATCTATCAATTAAAGATCTCAAAGTTACAATATATGGAGCCCTATCTGGACTTGTTCCGTCTAGGCTTCTAATTGGGGGCAAGAGTCCGGAAGATGTCCAGTTTGGTATTAATGAATGAGGCATATTGTTTCATACTTTCTACCATTGGCTAGTTTAGTGTCTAAGACTTTTGGGTTAAAATAGAATTTGAAAAATGATCTTTTTTACCAAACTAAGCGCTAAAAATGCAAAAATAGGTGAAATATCAATTCCGATTTTCCATGTGGGTATCATGTCTTGAAAGGGTTTCAACATAGGGTCGGTTATTCGGTAGATATAGTGAATAATGGGGTGATCTTCACTGTGAGGAATCCAGGATAGCAGAACACGAATCAGAAGAGCCAGGTAAAGTAATTGAAAAATGAGATCAATAATCGTGAACAACATGGTCTCATTTTAACACTGAAGGGTTGGGGTGTCTATTTTGGGGTAAAATTTTTGAAATTTTCGGTCTTTTTAATCGATAATCATGTGTGAATATAAAAGATAAGCATTCGAAATTTCTGAAAGTTTGATGGAGTTGGTTTTGACTTATTTATTTAAAAAGCATATTGCTTCTGGCCATAAAAAACAACCTTCTTTTCTTAGTAGTTTGTTCCGGAGAAAGACTCCTGTCCTTAAATCCCCCCCAAGATCTAAGCCGCCTAAGCTGCTATTGTCTAAGGCGCAGAGAGCCGTTGGGATTCTTTCCATCCAATTAGGGGCCGATTTTTTGTGCTTAGAAGGGGTGAAGGAGAGTGGAATTACTACAATAGGGCAGCTTTTTGAGCGTACTTTGCGAAATCTTTATGTTGAGAATCCGGCGGATATAAAACCTGTGTATCAAGACAAGATGATAACCACGATTAGGGCTAAAATGAAAGGTATTTCTGGATTTTCTGCATTAGCAGATAGGCAGATTCTTCTTTTGGTATATGTTTTACACGAATATTCTCAGCGGGGTGGTGGAGTGGTTCATGATAAGCCACTGACTCCGAGTCTTCGGGGGGAATACATGGTGTCTGGAGTATTCGATGGCTGGGATGTTAGTCTGAATCCATCTCAGGGGGCGAGCAACGTCTTAAAGCAGGCGGAAAGTAACCTTAAATTAGCCTTGGCAGATGACGTTTATTTAGCAAAGTTGGCAAAAGCCAATCCCGACCAGTATATCCCCTATGATGTGGCGATTTTTGTTGGAGCCCTTAAGCAAAAGGTCCCCACATTTTTGTATGTTGGAAATCCGAATGATCCTGTTTTTGCAGTGGGTGATTTGGGTAATTTACAAAAATTGGAACAAAAGTTTTTTGATGAGTTTATAAAACCAATGAAGTTTGATGCATCAAAACAGGATAAAATTCGCGAGGGCATATACTCTGTGTTGATTGGATTGGTGTACACCACTAAAGATGAAGTGGTGGCATGGCTACTTGCCAAGTATGTTTTTTTAACTTTTATTGTTGATGATAAGGCAGAGGCAATGCCTATTGAAAAGCTTCTAGTCTATATTGAAAAAGTTAAAACGGTTTTGTTTGGATCTCCTTTTGCTGCTCTAACAAAAAAGTGTATGGAGGATCTTAAATGGACGTATCCTTATGATACGGTGAGAATCCCGATAGAGGCACGGGTATTAACAGTTTACCCGAATAGTCGTGTGAAAACCATTTTAGGGGAGTGGAGTACACAATATGGGACTCAGCTTGCAAGTAATATTAGCGAAAGGACTCTTTTTCAGAATATTACACTTGACAAATTTGATGGTATTAGGATGCTTACGGCTGGTTCTTTGCCTGTATTTGTGTTGGGGGATGCTTTGCGAGGAGGTTTCGGATTTTCTAAAGAACCTGATTTAGAGGTTCGTGTCTCTTGGTTTCAAACGCAAGTCAGCTTGGCTCTTGGAATTGAGAATGATGTTATATCTTTTGGAAAAGAATTTTTAGAATGTCTTGAGGGGTTTGATTATGGGCACGCTTTGAATAATTTTAGTTTGCATGCTCCATTTTCAGAATTGCCTACAGCTGTTCAACAGATTCTTCCTTTGACAAATGTGATTGTGGTGCGTGCAAGAGAAAAAGATATTAGCTTGGCAGATGCCATACGGACTGAAAGTAAAAGGGTAGTGGATCTTAAACGCGACCTTTTTATCGAGTATAAACAGATAGAAGGTGTTGTTAGAGATAGATTCTTGTCGCCTAAAAAAGAAGTATATTTACAGTGTTTAACAGATCGTGTTAGATGGTTGGTACTTTGTACATTTTGGTCTATGATGACGGGGCGGTATAATGTTGAGTCCTCTCAACAAAGAGGAAAAGCGAGACTGTATGGACATTGGTTGAAAAAGCCCCCCACTGTTCAAAGCATAGTGGCTGCACGCGTAATAATTTAATGGGGAAACTGTGAATTTTATTGCTATAGTTGATCGCATTCGTTTTTTTGGGGTCCACGAAGAAAAGCCTTATTCAGATGAGGCTAGGCGTGTGGCGTTGGTGAATACGGCTTCGCTTATTTTGGCCTTGCCAGGCATTCCCTATTTCTTTTTGTTTTTATACTTAAGGTTGGCGCTTTTGGCTTTTTTAATTGTGCCTTTTTTAGCCTTGTATTTTTCTTGTGTAGGGTTTAATTATTTTCAAAAATTTACCGCTGCAAAGTTGGGGATTCTCGTATTTCCTTCTGCCGCTGTGGTGTGTTTTTCTTTGCTTTTGGGGCTTCAAAGTGGCATTTATCTGTCTTTTTTTGGAATTGCGGCCTTGGCCTTGATTTTGTTTCATCCTAAGGAAAAGAAATATGTGTTAACGTCATTTTCAATTCCCATTATGAGCTGGTTTTTATTAGAAACAGGGTCTTATTTTATTCGTCCACAGATGATTTTTCCTCATTATGTCTATCTTGTGTTACAAAATTTAAGTTTACTGACTGCTTTCTTTGTGATTTTTTTATGTATTAGGTTCTATATGTCGTTGACGCAGGAGCATGAGGAAACGCTTCAAGCCTCGAACACGCAGCTTCAAGAAGCGAACCAAAACCTTAAGGCATCTCATGAAATTATTGAATCGTTACGCCAGCAGGCTGTGTTGGGTTCGATTGTGCGGGGCATTGCCCACGAGGTGAGAAATCCCATTGCTTCTATTCATGCGTGTTGTTCAATGATTTTGAATAAAAAGCCCGAGCCTTTCTTAGCATTGGAGATTGAGAGCATCCAAGAACAGGTCATGAATTTGAGTGTTTTAACGACGACATTATTGAGGGATACCGGCGCCATAGTGAATGCCAACGTCAGTGTGAACATGCATGCCGTTTTAGATCAATTATTAAGACTTGTGAACAATGAAGCCTATGTCAAAAAAGTGACTTTGAGCCATGATATTCCTGATGTTTTGCCTTCTATTAAGGGAACGGCTGCGTATATTTCTCAGGCGATTTTGAATATTTTGGTGAATGCCCTGGCCCATACCCCAGAAGGCGGAGAGGTGCATGTGTCGGCAGTGGTGACAGATCAGACTTTGACCGTAAAGGTTCGGGATACGGGCCCCGGAATTTCTGAGGAGATCTTGCCCCAAATTTTTGAAGCCAATGTTACGACCGTTGGCAGCCCTAAAACGATGGGGTTTGGGCTGCATTTTGTCAAAAGAATTATGGAATCGCATCAGGGTACAGTAAGTGTGGCATCGTCTGATGAGGGCTGTGTTTTTACTTTGGTTTTTCCTGTAGAGTAAAAATGTTAAATGATCACATAGTGCAAATATTCTAAGGTTTGCGTGGCTTTCTGAGTACGATTTGAGTCGGCTTTGAACCGAGTATGGGGTTGGGTGAAACGTCCGTACTGTCCCCGGGTGCTTAGAATGGCTTCAATATCGGCTAAAGAGAGTATGCCTTCGTTGTTATAGCTCAGAAAAATGTACTTGGCTTTTGCTTTTGAAATGAGTTCAGAGAAGGCTTTTTTTGCCTTTTTTTGTAGACAGTAGGGGGATTGATAGGCGTTGTCTTTTCTGAGGCCTGATTTGCCTTTGAGGGTAGGGGTGTCGTACAAAGCAAGGGTTTCTAACAGGTGATAGTTGCCAGAATATTGACGGTGGTTATAGGGGGGGTCTAGGTAGAGAATGTCGGTGTCGATGTCATGGATTAATGCATTGATGTCTTTTTGGAACACGTGTCCTTCGGGTCCTGGAATGAGTTTGGCCGGTTTGAGCCTGAGTGGGATTTGGGCTGATTTTTTGAGTTGTTTGAGATGGGCCCCATAAACCGAGGCTGTATTGGCCACTTTATCCATGGCTTCTATGAGACAGGTGAGTAGAAAATAATACTCTTTCATGGTGATTTTATTTTGGATTTTCCAGCATTCGATTTCCTGGCGGATGGCATCACATTGTTTTGCGTTTTCGTCTGACAAATAGAGTCTTTGAACCGGATCGTGTTTGGATCCCCCTGCGGTGTAATGGCAATAGAGAAAACCTTCTTTTCCCTCCAATTGGGAAAGCTGTTCGCAGAGTTGAGGCCCTTTTGAAAGAAGGTGGGCTGAATTCCCAATGTAGTGTTGGTTGAGTATAAAACTATAGGTTTGAATGTCGTTGGCGATGACTTGAAATCCAAGTTTTTTGAAATGGCTTCCGACAGCGCCTGTTCCCGCAAAGGCATCGCAAAATCGGGCGCAAGACCCGTTCGCAATTTGGGCGATGGAGGCGTCAAGGAAGCTGAGTAAACGGGTTTTACTGCCGATGTAGTTCATTGTTGACACATGCTTTTGTACTGAGCCATATCTTGGTGTTTTTTTTCTTCAGACCAGTTTAATTCTTGGGCAAAAAGTGAGGCGACTTCGTCTAAACAAGCCAGTCCTTGGCCTTCTTCTAGAAAAAGCCCTGTACGTCTTCTTAGAAAATCGCTGCAGTGTTTAGCCCATTCATATCGAATGGCATAAATCACCTCGCCTTTAACGTGAGAAGTTCCCGTGAGGGGCTCTTTCAAATGAGAGGCTTCAAAAATGACTTTTAAGACACTTTGGTAGACACTGCCATAAGTGTTAATGATGTACGCATAAAGGGCCTTAGAAACGGGGAATAGGTGGCTATCAATTGAAAAATGAGTGTTGATGTATGTGGGGATATCTTGGATATCACCGCCATAGAGAGGGAGATGTCGGGTGAGTGACTTAAACGGGGGCAGCCTGCGCTTTTTGGATAGCTTTGTATAGAGTTGCCTAGCCACTTTTTCACTGATAGCCCTGTAGGTAGTAAATTTCCCCCCCACTACGCTCAAGGCCCATGACGTGTGCCATATTATTTTTTCTTCTCTAGAGAGAGTCCAAGGAGATTTAGATTTTTGAATCAGTAAAGGTCTGAGCCCTGCAAAAGAGGCTAATACATCGGTATTTTTGAGTGGAATTTCAGGAAAATAGGTTTGGGTTTCTTCAAGTAAATAGGCGATGTCTTCGGCCGTTACGCTTACGCTGTCTGGAGTGTCAGGGGTATCGGTGTCGGTTGTTCCGATTAAAGAATAGGGACCCCAAGGTATGACAAAAAATACCCTGTTGTCTTGTTTTGCCATGGCCAAAAGGGCGTGAGAATGGGTCAGGCGCTTGGTGATAAGGTGAACCCCCTTGCTGGGTCTGACCAAGGGAGAGGCGTTTGGCACAAGATCGATTAAAAATTGGTTACACCATGGGCCTGTTGCGTTGACTATAAGGTCGGCTTTGATAGAGAACGAGGTGTTTGATTCTATGTTTTTAACCTCAAGAGAGGTTAGGTTTTTCCCTTTTTTATGCACAGCTATAACCTGGGTATAGGTATAAAAAGTGGCACCTAGTTGGTGGGCTTGAAGCGCCGTTTCGAGGCATATTCTGGCGTCATTCATTTGGGCGTCATAATAAATGGCGCCGCCTTCGAGGTCTTTTGGGTTGAGCCAAGGTTCTTCTTGGAGGGTTTCTTTTACGCTGAGCATGCGATGGGGTTTGATGCGATGAAACATCGCCAGAAGGTCATAGAGCATAAGGCCTAGATGAATCATCCATTTGGGACGTTTGCTCTTTTTGTAAAAGGGAATGAGGAATGATAGGGGTTTGACCAAGTGGGGTGCATTTTGAAGTAAGAAGAAGCGTTCTCGGCATGCTTCAAAAACGAGGGAGAAATGGCCTTGTTCGAGGTATCTAAGGCCTCCGTGGACAAGTTTAGAGGAAGCACTGCTTGTCCCGCTGCCAAGATCGCTTTTTTCAATCACAACCACCCGAATAGAGCGAAGGGCGAGTTCTCGGGCAATGCCGACTCCGTTAATGCCACCCCCGATAATGGCGACATCATAGTGAGGTAGTTTACTATGAGACATCACTTATTGGCGGATGCCGATGCCTTTTTTGAGCAGTGTCCAGGCAATAGTCCAAAGGACAAATACCAATAAAATGAGGCTAGAAAAGGCAAGGGGAACATTGATGTCTGAGATTCCCAAAAATCCGTATCTGAATATATTGACTAGGTAAAGTACAGGGTTCAAAAACGAGAGGTGTCTCCAGAAAGGGGACAGATATTGAATAGAATAAAAAACCCCACCTAAGTAGGTTAAGGGGGTGAGAAAAAATGTGGGGACTATGGAGATATCGTCAAATTTTTTGGCAAACATGGCATTGATAAATCCGGCTAAAGAAAATAATAATGAGGTCAAAAAGACCGTCGAAATAATGAGCCCAATATGGTGAAATTGCATGGGGGCAAAAATCAAAGAAATGAGGGTGACAAAAAGCCCGATAAGAAGACCACGCAGAAGCCCTCCGCTGAGATAGCCTAAGAGAATGGTGGTGGCACTTAAGGGAGAGACCAAGAGTTCTTCGATATTCTTTTGAAATTTAGCCCCGAAAACAGAAGACACGACGTTGGCATAGCTGTTTGTGATGACGCTCATCATAATTAATCCGGGGACGATAAATTCAATATAGGTGTGGTCGTGCACCTTTCCGATGCGAGAGCCGATGAATCCACCAAAAATGAGAAAATAGAGGGTGGTGGTGATGACTGATGGCAAGAGAGTTTGACTCCAAATTCTAAAAATTCGAATGGTTTCCTTGCGCATTAAGGTGATGAATCCTACCCATTGTAATGCAAACATGTGGTTATACCTTTACCAATTTAATAAATAATTCTTCAAGACGACTGGATTTGTTTTTAGCACGATTGACAAGAATGCCTGCTGTTCCTAGTTCTTGTAACAGAACAGAGAGGCCTTTTTCTTGACTGAGTTCGGCCTCAAGGGTCGAATCGTCAATTTTGGTAAGGGTTACGTTTGGAAGTGTAGGGAGTGTGTTAGGAACGGCTTCGCAATAAAGCACCACCACTTCTGAACTGAGTTGTTGCAATAAAACCTTTGTGGTGTCGTTGGCAATAATGGTGCCTTTGTCAATAATGGCGATATTTTGGCATAAACTTTCGGCTTCTTCTAAATAATGGGTGGTGAGAATAATGGTCATTCCTTGTGCATTAAGTGACTCGAGATAGGTCCACATGGATCGTCTTAGGGAGATGTCTACCCCTGCAGTTGGTTCGTCCAGAATCAAAATTTGGGGATTGTGTACAAGGGCCCGGGCAATCATGAGGCGGCGTTTTAACCCTCCAGAAAGGCGCATAGAAGGGGTGTTGCGCTTGTCGAGTAATCCAAGCTGATCGAGAAGTTTTTCGGCTCGTTCGAGGGCTGTTTTTCTTCTGACGCCGTAATAACCCGCTTGGTTAATTAGAATTTGGATGCAGGGTTCAAAAATATTAAAGTTAAATTCTTGTGGAACCACACCCAGGTTCTGTTTGGCCTGTGTCCAATGGGTATCAATGTCGTAGCCTGCAATTTTTACGCTTCCCGAGGTTTTATTAACCAAAGAACATAAAATACCAATAGTAGTGGATTTTCCCGCTCCGTTCGGGCCTAAAAGGCCAAAGAAGTCACCTTCTTTAACACTGAGGTTAATGCCCTTTAGTGCTTCTAATGTGCCGTTGTAGGTTTTTTTGAGGTTGCATATTTCGATTGCATTCATAGGAAGAAAGAGTGTATCACAGTGCCTCTAATATGGCCATGATTTTGCTGCCGATGTCGGCGTGGATATCTACCTTAATGTCTACACCATGTTCGGTATAGGTTTCTTCTAATACCCGACCATAGAGGTGAAATAGATTAAGAATGGTCATTTTTGAAAAGGGTAGGGTGAGGTTAATCGTGGTATGTTCTTTTTGTAAAAAAGTGACCATGGCGTTTTCCAAAAGCTTCATATCCAGAGGGTTTTGGGCACTGATCAGGACATGGGGGGTATAGTGTGCCAAAAGCAGGTTCAGAGAAGCTTCGTTTTGAACTTGGTCACGTTTGTTGAAAACATAAATTTGAGGAAGTGTATCTGCTTTGAGTTCTTTGAGTAAGGCTTGCGTTGTTTCAATTAAGACGGGAAATTTAGGGTTTGAGGCATCTACAACGTGCAACAGGAAATGAGCGTTGCACACTTCTTCGAGAGTGGCCCTAAAAGAGGTGATCAGTTGCGTGGGCAGTTTTTGAATAAAGCCGACGGTATCGGTCAAAAGAACCTGATCTTTATTGGGTAGTGCCCAGTGTTTAGTGGTGGGGTCAAGGGTAGCAAAAAGGGCGTTTTCGGCAAGGGTGTGGGCGGCGGTGAGGGCATTGATGAGGGTTGATTTCCCTGCATTGGTATAGCCAATAATGGCGCCAGAAATCATGGGGATGTTGTCACGGTTTTGTCGCAAGACTTCCCTGTGGCGTTGGGTTTTTTTGAGTTTTTTTTGCAGTGTACTGATGCGTTCTTTGATTTGTCGTTTGTCGGTTTCAAGCTGTGTTTCACCGGGACCTCGTGTGCCGATGCCACCCCCTAAACGTGATAAATGGGTCCATAAACGTGTGAGTCGAGGAAGTAAATAGTCCAGTTGGGCGAGTTCGACTTGAAGTTGCGCCTCTGCTGTTCGGGCCCTTTGGGCAAAAATATCCAAAATGAGCCCTGTCCGGTCTAAGACTTTAATATTGAGCTCTGATTCTAAGTTTTTTTGTTGAGAGGGGGAAAGTTCGTCATCGGTAATAATAAGTTGTATGCCTTGGTCTTGGACCTGTTGTTTTATTTCCTGTACCTTACCTTCTCCCACATAAGACCGAGGGTGGGGGGTGTCTCGGGCTTGAATAAGGCTGTCATGGACGACTAGACCTGCTGTTTTGGCCAGTTGGGACAGTTCTTGAATAGAGTCTAAACACGTCCATTTTTGAGTTTCTTGGGGTAATTTGAGTCCGAGCAATAGGGTTTTAAGAGGAAGGGGAGGTGTCACTTTTTATGCAAGTATGCCTTGATGAGTGTCAGTTGATGGGTAGCGATTGGGTCTGACGGGTGTAAGTCAAGATATTGGGTAAGCTTGAGAATCGCATCGTCAACTTTTCCTGCGTTAACCAGGGCCTGCATATAGAATTGGTGAATGTCGGTCTGGCCGGGATAATAGCGCATCAGTTGTTCGTAAATTCTACATGCATCATCCCATTGCTTATTTTGATGGTAGAGGGCGGCTAGATTTTTTAATACTTCAAATTGAGAAGGATTAATCTTGAGTTCGGCTTCTAGGTAAGGAATGGCTTGGATATTTTGGTTGATTTGGATATAGGTACTGGCAATGGCAAGGTTTAAATTGGGAAATTGAGGCACTCTTTTGACAGCAAGCAAATATTGATTCAGGGTTTCTTGAATATTGCCTTGTTTTCGATAAATATCGGCTAAATTATAGCGTGCTTCAACAATGCGATCGTCGATTTCAAGGACACGGTTATAGAGACGAATGGCTTCTTCGATGTTGCCTTTTCTATGTAAAAAATAGGCTAAATTGAGTTGAAATAAGGGGTTCTGTGTGTCTGAGTTTGCGGCATCACGGGTTAGCTGCTCTGCTAAGGGTGCATAGATAGTCGTTTTTTCTGGAAGGACTTCGGCAAGTTCTAGATAAATGGTGGCAAGGCGGTTTTTATACCACGGATTTTTATTGTCTAGGTCTATCATTCTTTCGGACATATCGATCGCTTTTTGAAGCCAAATAACCTTGTTGGCTTTGTCGGGTTGCGTATGGGAGAAATCAACATAAGATTTGACCAATTCCATTTGGTATTGTGATTCCCAAGGGGCCAAAGAAACAGCGGTTTCATATTCTTCAATCGCAAATTTAGTGCGTTTTTCCGCATCAAAATTATAGCCATCGCGATAATGTCTCTCGGCAAAAAAGGGCAGCCAAGCTTGCCAAATTCCTATGATCGCTAAAACAAGGTATCCTCCGAGCATGGCCCAATTGAGGGGAGTGATTTTAGAAAAACTAAGGGTTTCTTTATTCTTTTGGGACATCTGTTTCCACCTGAAAATCGGAATTGGCTGCAATGGCATGAGATAATCCAGTAAAAATATAGAATAATACCAAGGTTGCGACGACCCCAAAGTTAAAGAAAATTTGACCTAAATAAATACTGGCCCCTGCAACAAGACCTATAATGAGATAGGCATAGGCGTGTTCTTTCATTTTATAAACGGCTTTTAGACAAAGAATAAACCACCCTAAAATAAGGCCTCCGTAAAACACAAGGGTGGCGGGAATTCCACGCGTGGCTAGCGTATTTAAATATTCGTTGTGCAGTCGGTCTGGGGTGAAGTTATGCCCCCCTTCCAGGATGCCATACTCAGGTCTGCGGTAGACCGGGTACATATATTTAATGGTGTCGAGCCCAGACCCTAAAAGCCAATAGTCTTTAATCCAAGGAAAAGAACTTTTCCACATCGACGTTCTAGCGGTTCCTTTAACGGCATCGTTTTTGTAGGTCCCAATTTTACCTTCGATAAAGGCCCCTGCTTTGAGCTCGTGAGTGGGCTTAATTGTATTGAAAATTTTCTGGATATGATAAGGGATGGTGGGTGTTACCAGCACAAGGCCATAGATTGCAACGCTTAGGGTGAGCCACATTTTTTTCTCAAAGGTAAGAACGGGGGTATCTTTTTGGAGTAAATAGAATGCAATAACGAGAATGCTATAAGAGAAAATAGTGGTGACCGATAGGGCCACAAATTGCAAGCAACCAAAGATAAGAATAACCACTACTTTGAGCAGAAGCTGCCTCAACGCCCCTCGTGCTTTGAAGCATATTCGAATAAAATAAAGGCTTAAACCGATTTTGATGGCAAGGCTCCAGTGGCCTAACGAAGGCCCTAGGTTTGCAATAAAGGCGAAAAACATGAGGCCTAAGGACATGCAAAAGCTTAAGAGGGGAATGGAACGCGTTTCTTCCTCGGACTTAGTGGTTTTGTACAGATAGGCAAGGTAGGCCAAAATAATGGAACTTAACAAAATTCCGACAATTAAACTTTTGTCAAAAAGACGGAAAATAAAGAGCATGTAAAAAGACCCTAGTGTGAGGCTGGAAAATCCAAAATCAATCAGAAATTTCTTTTCTGAACGGATATCTAAAAGGCGCAGTGTCACCAGATAAAACAGGGTCATGGCTCCGATAAAACCCATCCATGTGGCTCTTGAAAAGGACAATACTTGGGCGTAATAAATCATGCAGATAAGTATAAAAAGAAACCATTTCCAAAAGACACGGGGCATTGAAAACTGTTTAAACCCTGGCTTGCTCTGAGCAAGATAAAGCAACCATCCTAAACCCAGAGGGGCGATCATTCCCATGTAGGCACAAAAATGAACAGGGTTGTTAATGCATGCAAATACACGTGACGTGGGATTGACGCTCCAGTTCATAAAATCCATCCCTAAGCTTTGGAAGATGCCATAACAGGCAGAGAGTGCTGCGGGAAATATAATGCCACCCAATACCCATTCAAGCTGAAACTTTTTTGTGATCAGTTTGGCGAACATCAGCCACAGCAATATATAGTTGACGACCGTGATAATGCCTTCCCATCGGTCGTAGGCTCCGATAATGCTGACACGGACATTTTGAGAAAATAGAGTGGATAAGATGTTGAATCCGATCCAAATGACCATAGGCCATTCGAGTCCAATCTTTTGCCATCGAAATCCAAGAATCGAATAAGATTTTTCTTTGCTAGTGTCATAGCCATTGTCTTTAAACAGGATGTAACGCAACAGCCACAGCCCGTAGGTGAGCAGGGTGATGATTCTCAGGATAAGAAGTTTATTGACTTCAAAAACAGAGCGGGTGTAAGACGTAAATAAAAGAGGGGTCCCAATTACCAATAACAGAAAAAGTATTAAAATGGTTTTATCGAAAAAAGCAGATACTTTTTGTTTGTTCATAGCAGTGGTTTTATCTTAACAAATTATCTTCGCTTAAAGAATAGGTTCTTTTTTGTTGTGTTTTCGTCCATATCCGAAATAGACACCTAGCCCAATGGCCATCCATATAAATAAGCGCAGCCATGTGTCTAGAGGCAGGGCAGCCATTTGGATGAGTGCTGTGGCCGCCCCTAAAATGGGTACCAACGGAACGAAGGGGGTTTTGAAGGGGCGTTTTAGGTCAGGCCTGGTTTTACGTAATACCCATACACCGATACAGACGATGGCAAAAGCGAGTAAGGTTCCGATGGATACCAATTCGCCTAAAATACCAATAGGTAAAATGCCTGCAACGATCATGCAAAAACCGCCTGTCAGCATGGTGGTGATGTGAGGGGTTTGGTAACGGGGGTGTATTTTGGCAAAAAGAGGAGGCAGAAACCCATCCTTGGCCATGGTGTAGAAAATGCGAGATTGCCCCATGAGCATGACCAGAATGACCGAACTTAATCCGGCTAAAGCCCCTATTTTAATAAAGGGTCTTAGCCATGCTAAGCCTGCCCCTGCAGAGTTTACCCCTACGGCGATGGGGTCTGGAACCAAAAGGTGAGAGTAATGTACCATCCCCGTTAAAACGATAGCTACTAAAATATATAAAAGGGTAGAAACCGCTAAAGAGCCCAAAATGCCTACGGGCATATCGGCTTGCGGGTTTTTTGCTTCTTGTGAGGCAGTGGAAACGGCGTCAAACCCAATGTAGGCAAAAAAGATAACCCCAGCCCCTCGCAATACACCACTCCATCCAAAATGCCCAAACTCGCCTGTATTGGCAGGTATAAAGGGAACCCAATTAGAAGGGTGAACATAGTGGGCGCCAAACCCAATGAATACTAAAATAACCCCCACTTTGATCAATACAATAACCGTGTTGAATCGTGTCGATTCTTTAATGCCTAAAACCAATAGAAGCGTCAGAAGGCCCACAATAAGCATGGCGGGAAAATTGACAAGTGAATGTGAGGCATGCCAGCCTGTGGCATCGTACACAAACGGTGAGCTTGCCAAAGAAGCTGGAACAGAAATGCCAATGTCGCCTAAAAAACTGGTCATGTAGCCTGACCAACCCACGGCTACGGTGGCGGCAGCAAAAAGATATTCTAGAATAAGGTCCCATCCAATAATCCAAGCCATGAAATGACCTAAGGTGGCTCTGGCGTAGGTATAGGCACTGCCAGCGACAGGGATTAGCGAGGCAAATTCGGCGTAACAAAGCCCCGACAAGACGCAGGCAAAACCCGAAATGACAAACGATAGGACAATGGCTGGGCCTGCATACTGAGCAGCAGCTTGTCCGGTGATGACAAAAATGCCTGCCCCAATAATGGCGCCAATGCCTAACGTAACAAGGTTAAGACGGCCTAGAGTGCGTTTGAGTTCGTGCTGAGACATTAAAGAATAGTATAACATAGAAAAAAAATAGGGGGTTTTTGAAAAGTGTGAGAGGAACTTTGATTTTTACACATACCAGAGAATTTGGGTGCAATAGAACTTAAAAATAATCGAAAACTTTTATAGAGGACTCCCTTTGCTTTTTATGTACAATAAAACTATTAGTGCCCCATCTCAAACTGAACCTATTCCAGAACATGCTGAAGTTGAGAGGTTTAGAAAACTAGGCATATTGGATGCCTCTGTACGAAGCCGTGTAGAACGTGTTTTAAACACACTTTCATTAGGCCATGTCACTGAAGAGAATGCCCTTACATACATCGGTAAGTTGATTGAGGTCTGCTATAAGGAGCCTCCACTTTCATTGTTTAATGCGAAGCTGTCTTACTCAGAGGTCTTATTTTTAAAAAAAGCGATTGCTTTACATTGCTTGAAAAATAAAAAAACTGTTTCCCGATCCAAGGAATGGATAGATTTTTCAGATAAGGATCCCCTCGAATTTCCTTGGAAAGAGGCCTTAGAGTGGGCTCACACAACAAAATCTAAAATACTTCAAACCTTACTAACAGAGTTGGATTCCCATGATCGTATTATCGATGATTTGATTGTTAAATTTTTAGAAAAATCTCAAATAGAACTTGCAAATAAACTGGCATTACTTTTTAAGACAACGGCATTAGCCACTGTGTTTGTTCAGTATAGAAGGGAGCTTTATAAATCCTCGCCCAATGAGTGGGACTCTGTATATACGCATTGGAAGGGTGTTATGGGTATAGCTTTAAAGCACACCAATCTAGATGCCGTTGTCCCATCGGAAGATAAATTCTTGAGAAGAGAGTTAGAGTGTGTGCTTGTTGAAATCGGAGATGAGGAGGAATCGGGTGGGAAGCGGAACATCGAGCAAGACAGTGACTGTCGTTTGGAGCTATTGACGAGGGTATGTGAGTGTATTTTTGAAATCTGTCTACCTACGGCGCGTTTTCAGACATTTTATACTATGACCGTGAAGCTTTGTTCTCCAGATATTCCTCTTTCTTTTTTAAAGAAAACAGAGCTTGAAGAGGCTTTGAAATGTACCCAGTTTTCACTGCAAGATGAAACGGCTCTTAAAGCCAAAGGTTACAAACAACCATTTACTATCCTTGATGCCATTGCGTACCATATGGTTTCAAAAAATCAAGAGGTTTCAGATCTTTGGACGCCTCTTCTAAAGAGATTGCCTTCGGATGCGTGGTCTCGGATTGTAGCCACCCCAGTGCTCTGTAGACGGGATTCAGCGGCTACACCTTTTGGTGAGATTCTTTTTCGTTTTTGTTCTATCCATGTGGGAATTAGATGGGTTATTTTCACATCAAAACCGCAAGCCTTGAAATCGCTTTTATCTTCGTGTGGCGTTATTAAGGTTATTCATAGATCTTCAGATCCTCTTGAACTTAAATGGGGTTCTTATTGTAAGTGGGTGACCCGTTGCTTTACCTATCTGTCTACGGTCGATGAACTTGCCGGTGTTTTTTCACTTGAAACCCTCGGAAATGCTGTCAAACATCGTTATTTTTTGCGCTTTTTAGAAGAAAACCATGCCTTTATATCGCTTTTTCTTGATGTTGCAGAATTTTATAAGCTGCCTTGTTCTTCTGAAATAACCCAAATTTTGGAAAAGTGGCTTTCGAATGAGGGGCTGAGACCTTTGATTGAACAGCACCCTTTGTTGTATGGATTTGCTTGTCAGCCTGACTTTTTGCTTCGCTTGTGGCCACAGGCAACCCCTGAAATTAAAGTAATACTCAAAAAGGCTCTAGACGTTCGACAGCCCTTTGATCCTAAACCTTGGACCCAGAAATTTTCTAGAGAATTCGAAGTGCGCATAGAATTGTATGCGTATATGATGCCTCCCGACAATCTTTGTGCACTGTGCGAAACGTTAGATTTCCCTGAGTCTAGGCTGGTTTTCTTACATGGGAAGACGTGGGCAGGTAGTGATATTCCCAGAGCGGTCTTTACCCGTAAAGTGGCATTCGCTGAGGAAGTGCACGCTCGACAACTATATGAACATAGCGAACGTGAGTGCCGAGTCCTTTTAAAAGAAATGGGGGGTCTCAGAACTGAACTGCACACACGTATAACTGAGCTGAACAAAAATTGTGACGCCCTTCGAGTCAAATTAGGTGCGTTTAAACATGCCTTTGAACATGATTGCTTAGAGAGGACTGATTATCAAGCTGTTCTAGAAACCTTGGAGGCCTTTGAAGAACAACTTGACGGGCTTAATCTGCTTTTCGTTGCTACTCCTGATTTGCCGAGAGAAGGTTCAGAATCTCAATTGTTAGTCTATAAAGCTACTCTGGCCACTTTAAAACACAATCTAGAGGATGCTCGTGAAAAAGAGGCTCTTTGTGCTCAAATGTATAGAGATTTGAATGTCAAATTGCGTGAATTTAAACCGGACGTTAAGCGGGCTGAACAAGAATGTATTGCCGTGGCAGCTTTTCGTGAGAGATTAGATTCGATTCACTGTACGCTTCGGTTTTCCGAGTCAGGCCCTGTGGTTACCACAGATAGGCCTATTTCTGTTTTTTTACTTATAAAATATCTTCCGGAATGTCTTTCTGCCGATGATCGGGTGAGGCTTTGTTGTTATCTGGAAAAATCAAAACTTCCGGATTGGTCTTTGCCTGCGGATGTAGTGAACACCCTTTTAGGGCAACTTCCTCCTTTACGGAAGCCCTATTTACAGAGCTGTAAGGGTTATTTAGACGGCCTCTCGAAAACAGTTTCTGACTATGTGGTAGAAAGCCCAATTTACAAAGCTACCCAGGATTTGAGGCTTTTACAGGAGAGGGGAAAACGTCTTCAAGCCATCGTTGTTGCTTTAAAAGCAAGCCATGGTTGTTTTTGCAACATTTTTGAGTGTCCCTTTCCAGAGGTACAGTTAGAACCTGATATTAAGGCGCTTAATGGGCTGTTGTTAGCTCAAGTGGCCATTCCACCAGACTCTGCTGCCTATCAAAAGGCCCAAGCACATAGTCGACAGCAATGGGCTTTTGCAGAAGCGTGTCTTCAGAGATATATAACCCGCTTGTCTGAAAAACTTTCCCCGCTCTATTTTCGATGTTTTGGGCGATTTTCGATATCTCTTATTGAAAGTTTAAAGCGATTACATCAAGTGTCTTTAGAATTAGCAAAAGAAGAGCCTTCGACACTTTCCTGCATGCAGGGCTTTGCACACGTAGTAGAAACGGCCGTACAAGAGCAAGTGGGCATGAGGGCTCATGAACTTGCTATGAGGGGCTCGGCTACTGAAGAGGGTGTCGTGAGTGTACCAATGGCTATTCCTGTTTCAGTTGGAACGGGAAGGGAAGCAGATGACGGGCTTGGGACAAGTGTAGACTCGTCTGGCTCTATAGCAGAGGCTTCTGAAAAGCCTGTGGAAGCGAACACACCGCTTTGGAGAGCGCATTTAATGGCAGTGGTAGCAAGACTAGCTTCTGTTTTGAGTCCTGAAGAAAGGGCGACACTTGCAGCCGATCCGCTTTATCACCCATTGGTGGTGTCTTTTGATGCTATTTCTCATTTTCTATCGAGTGGGGAGCCTCTTGATTTAAACGTATTTCCAGTACTTACTTTGGGATATGTTCCTGTTCACAGACTCAGGATTATGTTTTCTCAATGTACGTTACAAACCGAACATCCTCTATTTGAATTTGCAATGAGAGGTCTTTGTCTTGCTGTTTCTGATCATGCTACTATGTTAGCTATGCGAGATCCCTTTTTTCACAATTCGTCTTTATTTGTGGCAAGTCTTCCTTGTTTTAAACACTTTCGAAATGAGTTGGCTCATCTGAGCTCGATTGCAATAGCCCCTAACATGGGTTTTCTTACAGAAATGCATGACATGCTCAAGGTTATACTACCCCCTGAGCCTGTACTTCCTACCTCGCATGCCTTAATTTTCTTTTCTTTATGGTGGGTGCGATTCTTGTTTTTAGAAGCCCAGCGTTGTTTGCCTTCTGAACCTGCACTGATTTCTAGGCTAGGTCAGTTGAGGAATGCTATGTGCCACACACTATAACCATGATATTAGGAAGATTGTATGAACCCTAGAGTAAGTAACCTTGGACCAGGCTATAACCCTAAAGGTGCGTCGTTTGCCTTGCAGATAAACGGGTTGTCCGTCACTAGATAAACTACCCACCCTAAATCAAGGCGGAACTCGTCCTATTAAAAAGGGTGAGTTTGTTTTTGTGAAAAATATAGAGGGAAACCCTAGACTTGTTTTGGTGGGTAAGGGAGGGACCTTGCAAAGAATTCAACTGGATAAGGGAGGTGTCTATGATTTGAAAGACAGTGTACTTCCTAAGGAGAAAGCCACTCGGGATGCCATGCTAACCCATGCGTTAACTATATTAAAACAAAAAGACCCTCAATGGAGGTCTTCCTTCAAAACGCGACAGAAACACTTGGGTGTTTTAGACGGAATCAAACCCGGAAGCTATGTCTACACACCTTTACTTAGGTCGCCCATAGGGAAGGAAGGTTCTTTTAAAGGGGCCTTTATTTTGCCTTTGAGTGGATGTGTGTCGAATGGCCATAGAAGGCTTCTGCGGCTTCCATAAGGGTTTCTGAAAGGGTGGGGTGAGGGTGTATGGTTTCGGCTAAATCTAAGGCAGTGGCCCCCATTTCGATGGCGAGGGTGCCTTCACTGATTAAGTCGCCCGCACCTGCTCCGACAATGCCGACCCCTAAAATACGGTCGGTCTCGGGCTCGATAATGAGTTTGGTGAGGCCTTCGGTACCTTGCACTGTCATGGCGCGTCCAGAGGCGCCCCATGGAAATTTGGTAACTTTAACAGGAATATTTTGGGCTTTGGCTTCAGTTTCAGTGAGACCTACCCATGCAATTTCAGGATGAGTGAAGACAACGGCAGGAATTTTTTGGTCGAAAGCGACATGGTGTCCTGTGAGGGTTTCGATGGCAATTTTGGCTTCCTTAGAGGCTTTATGGGCAAGCATGAGTCCGCCCGCGATATCGCCGATGGCATAAATGTGGGGGTCGGTCGTTTGGCTTGAAGCGTTGGTTTTGATAAACCCTCGGTCGTCGAGTTCGACTTGAGTGTTTTCTAGGCCCAAATGTTTGCTGTTGGGGCTGCGTCCAATTGAGACGAGTACACGGTCATATATTTCGTCAGTGAGGGTGCCATTGGCGTCAAAGGTGACTTTTATTTTTTTGCCGCTGGTAGCCATTTTTGTAATT
>JAHFDB010000032.1 GCA_023249195.1 bacterium
AAAATATTCAAACGAGGAATCTGCAAAATTTATTAATGGAATTTTGGGCAGCTATCTTAAAGCACATCCAAGGACACACTCATGAAAAATGAACTTATTTCTGTAGAGACACTAGAAGATATTTTGCCTGAGTATCGGGGAACGCCCATTGCTCATTTATTTGAATACCATAATTTAAATCGACCCTTTGAATCCTATGCTAAGGCGAAACTTTTGATTGGCATGTGTATGGACAATCGAAAACATCTGCATATTCCCGATAATTTTGCCTTTATTATTCGCTCGGGAGGGGCAAACCTTCGTTCAAGCGAATTCAAGGTGTCTTTCGCTATTGCTATTGGCGGTGTTCAGCATATTGTGCTCATTGCACATAATCATTGCGGGATGGTGAATTTATCCTCTAAAAAAGAAGAATTTATTCAAGGCCTTGTTGATCACGGGGGATGGGATCAAAAAGCGGCGCAAGATCATTTTTATCAGTTTTCACCGATGTTTGAAATTGGGAACGAGATTGAATTTGTTTCTTCAGAAGCAAAGCGACTTCGACTGAAGTATCCTAAAATTTGCATTGCCCCCTTGCTATACAAAGTAGAAACCAATAAGTTGTTTTTTATTCAAGAACAATGAAGCTTATCGTGTGCCTTGGAAATCCAGGGGAATCCTATGCTCGAAATCGCCATAATATAGGATTTCGAGTGGGGGAAGTGTTGTGTCAAAAATACCACTTTGAAAAAGGCGCTAAAAAACACCACTCCGCTGTCTTTGAAGGGGTGATTGGAACTCAAAAATGCGTACTTCTTTTTCCTCAAACATTTATGAATGTGTCAGGCTCTGCAGTTCAATCGGCGTTTCAGTTTTATAAACTCCCACTGAGTCATATTTTGGTGGTATATGACGATTTTGACATTCCTTTTGGAACACTTCGATTTAAAGAAAAAGGGAGTGCCGGAACTCACAATGGGATGAAAGACACGGTATTAAAATTAGGATCGACAGACTTTCCGCGGCTCAGGATAGGTATTGGGCCAAAGCCCCCACACGGAGATACAGCTGATTTTGTTCTTTCAAATTTTACTAAGGAAGAAGAATCGAAGCTTCCGGATATGTGTAACGAAGCTTCTCTAAAAATTTACGAATGGAGTTCACAATGATTCAAGAATTTGATCCCAATTCTGTCGGGAATAAGGAGTGCGGAGTTTTCGGGCTCCCATTCAACGCCGAAACGGCATCTACGGTTATTCTTCCTGTTCCTTGGGATGTGACAACGAGCTACACCAGCGGGTCGCACGATGGGCCTCGTGGGATTCTTGAGGCATCTTATCAAGTAGATCTTTTTCATTCCGATTTTCCAGATGTCTGGAAAGAAGGCATTGCTATGCTGCCTATTTCACAAGAATGGCTCAGTCAAAACAAAGGGTTGAGACAAAAAGCAGAAACCCTTATTCAAGCTCAAGAAACGGGTCAAAAGATCGAAGACTCTTCCGCTCTTTTAAAAGAGCTGGATGTGATTAATCGGCAATCAGAAAAATTGAACGATTGGGTAGAGGCACAAACTTTGTACTGGCTTGAAAAAGGAAAAAGGGTAGGGGTTTTAGGCGGGGACCACAGCGTTCCTTTGGGCTACTTGAGAGCCTTATCAAAGAAATATACTTCCTTCGGAATTTTACACATCGATGCCCATATGGATTTGAGAGAGAAATATGAAGGGTTTATCTACTCCCATGCGTCTATCATGTTTAACGCATTGAAACTCAACGCCGTTTCAAGACTGGTTCAAGTAGGCATTAGAGACTATTGCCAAGAAGAAAACGATCTGGTTCTCAACTCAAAAGGGAGGATAAAGGTGTTTACGGATAAAGAAAACAGACACTATCTATATGGGGGTAAGTCTTTTGAGTCGCTATGTAAAAAAATTATTCATGCCCTGCCCGATACGGTTTATTTGAGCGTAGACATTGACGGGCTTGACCCGTCTCTGTGCCCCAATACGGGTACGCCTGTCCCCGGAGGATTACACTTTCAAGAACTGTGCTATCTGCTGAACATGCTCTCAAAATCAGGCAAGCGCCTCATTGGCTTTGATCTGGTAGAGGTGTCCCCAGGACAACAAGATCAATGGGATGCCAACGTAGGCGCCAGACTGTTATATGTACTTTTCGGTACGCTATCTAAAATGAGCTAAGCTTCTCCACCTCCACCGCCGCCGCCAGTTCCCGGGGAAGTCAAGAGGGCGTTCTCTATTGCTGGGGGTGCGGCACTAATGGCCTCAAATTGTCGACCCAAATCCACCGGTTCGGATTTTTGAAGGGCGCTTTCCCTTTCTTGAAAAAAATTTGCAGCACCATTATCCCATGCTGTTCCTAACGCTTGACTTGGACCTTCCCCAATTACTTGTCTTTCATCTGCCATGATTTTCACCTCCTAAAAACTTAACTTTTTACTCAAACTAGACTACTATAATGTGTATCGTGTTTCAAACGTAAAAAGTTGCATGTGATTTTTGAGAGGATATTAATTTTGGTTATACCGAAAAGGAGACTCACTCCAACTGTGCAAATAGGCTCCGTTCTAATGGGAAGTGAACACCCCATTCTTGTGCAGTCGATGACCAATACGCCCACTGCGGATATTCCGGCAACCCTTCAGCAAATTAAGGAATTGGCAGAGGCAGGTTCAGAGCTAGTGAGGATCACCCTTAACGATTTTGAGGCTATGGCCGCTGTTCCCAGCTTAGTAAAATCACTCAAGAAATCTGGCTACACCATCCCGATTATCGGAGATTTTCACTATAACGGGCACATCCTTCTCCAAAAATACCCTGAAGCTGCTGAATTGTTAGAAAAATACCGCATTAACCCGGGTAATGTAGGGAAGGGGCGTTCTAGAGAAGATAACTTTGCTATCATGGTAAAAATTGCTCAAAAAAACAATAAGACGGTTAGAATTGGAGTCAATTGGGGAAGCCTTGATCAAGACCTGTTTACCCTCATGATGACTCAAAATGCTAAAAGAAAATCGCCTAAAAATTTCAAAGAAGTAGTCTATGATGCGATGGTCAAAAGCGCCTTGGATAATGCCGCCTATGCCCAGGAATTGGGTCTTTCTAAACAGAAAATTGTTTTAAGCGTCAAGATGTCAGACGTCCAAGATATGATTTGCGTCTATCAGCGGCTGGCAAAAAAATGTGACTATGTGCTTCACTTAGGCCTTACAGAAGCTGGCGGCAGCACCAAGGGGATTGCCGCCAGTTCGGCTGCTTTAGCCGTTCTTCTACAGCAGGGCATTGGAGACACCCTTCGCATCTCACTAACCCCAGAGCCCGGAATGAATCGAGATTTAGAGGTCAAAACCTGTAAAGTATTGCTTCAATCGATGGGGCTTCGCTATTTTATGCCAATGGTCACGAGCTGTCCTGGCTGTGGTCGCACAAACAGCCATAAATTTATCCATCTCGCGAAAGAGATCACTGGCTATATCGAACACAAGATGCCCTCTTGGAAGACAGAGCACCCTGGGATAGAGCACCTTTCGATTGCTGTGATGGGATGTGTGGTCAATGGCCCCGGAGAAAGCAAATATGCCGACATTGGGATCAGCTTGCCAGGAAGTTCTGAAAAACCAGCGGTTCCTGTATATCAAGATGGACAGCTTTTCAAAACCTTAAAAGGCGAGGATATAAAATCGCAATTCATCGAAATTTTAGAAAGTTATATTGAAAAGAAATATGGTTCGTCATTAAAAGGAAGGAAAGAAAGATGAAATACACACTAAAAATGTTACGGCATAAAGTTGTCGCTGTTTTGGACGCTGGGCCAGATACAGCAAGAGAAAAGTTAAAACAGGTAATGCGGAGATTGACAAAACAAACGGGTAAGGGTAAGGTTATTACACCCCAGACTCAACAATTTGTAGTGGCTTTTTTTGCTGATACTATGTCGCGGAAAAATGGCGCGGATTTTAAATTCATGGTGAATAGTCGTGAATTTAAACTACTCCTGGACAAGATAGGCACGAGCAGGGTGCTTGGAGATACGCCCGTAGTCACATTCTTTGATAAACTCGCCGATACATTGAATAGAAAAATGACCCCCGATGAGACTAAAAATCTAAATAGCTTACTTGAGAGTATGTTTCTAAATCCGTCTTTTACCAGACGCGACCAATTCCCCACGACTAGAAAAGATGGCAAACTCGGTTACGATAACACAAAGTCATTTGATCTCATGAAAAAATTGGTACCTACGACTGAGACAGAAGATGATGCGGCAGCGCTTGTAAAATTTGCAATGTTACTTAACCAACTATTCCCCCTATCCGTGGGAAGCGGTCAAACGGGAAAAACCCAATGTTTCCCAACAGCACCCGAGCTTGTTGTTTTTGCTATATCGTTACTAAGTCCAGTAGCACACAGCTTGTTCAACGCTATGAGCTTTAAAAAGGTGGATGGCACAGTAATCAAACAAAAAACAACAGACTTAAATATCCCAGCGAAAGATAGGGGAGTAACTCTGCTATCAGCAGCTCTAGCAAGTTATATAGAGAAGCTCTGTCAAGATAATCCCAATGCCATTGAGGCGTTGAAACAAATAGCACGGGTGTTTAATGCATTTCTAAAAACACCGGAGAGTATGAAAATATTTGAAAGGTTAGGGCTGCCCACCGATTCTGAAGCCTAATAGACTCTTGTTGTGGCGTATTCTGTTATGTTGCAGTAGTTGGATAAAAGGTCTGGCGGAGAGGGAGGGATTCGAACCCTCGCTGGCCTTTCGACCACTAACGGTTTAGCAAACCGCCCCCTTCAGCCACTTGGGTACCTCTCCGTAGAAGAAAAACAGGGGAATTTATATTGAAAGCAAACAAATGATAGCAGTGTGAAGGTAGAATCGCAATATTTGTCTTGTTATCGAAAACTGCTTGCCAAAAAAAAAGCTTGCACCCATAATACCGGACCTAATGGCAAAAAACCTCATTATTGTAGAGTCTCCGGCTAAGGCAAAAACTATTTCAAAGTTTCTGGGCCCTGATTACGACATTAAAGCCTCATACGGGCACGTTCGCGATTTGCCAGACAAGAAGCTTGGGGTGGATCTAAAAGATCATTTTAAGCCCTCTTATGCCCCTATGAAGGACAAAGCGAAGGTTCTTAAAGACATTAAAGACGCTGCAAAAAAAATGGACATGGTCTATGTCGCAACTGACCCTGATCGAGAAGGGGAGGCGATCGCCTGGCATATTTTAGAGGCAACCGGGATTCCCGCAAAAAAAACCCAACGGATCGTGTTTCATGAAATTACCAAAACGGCTGTGAATAATGCCATTTCTCAGGGCCGAAAAATTGACATGGATTTGGTCGATGCTCAACAAGCACGACGGATTTTAGACCGATTAATTGGGTACAAATTAAGCCCTATTTTATCTAAAAAAATTAGACGTGGGCTTAGTGCAGGCCGGGTTCAATCTGTTGCGGTTAAAATTATTTGCGACCGTGAAAAAGAAATTTTGGCTTTTGTACCTCAGGAATATTGGGTGATTGAAGCTGTTTTGGGTACTACGGATAAAAAGAGTATTAAGGCCAGGTTGTTTGCTTCTGGGACAGATCGGAAAAAGTTAGAGGTTTCTAATCAAGCTGATGCTGAGGCTATTGTTAAGAGTTTAGATAAATCGACATATTCTATTGAAGAAATTAAAAAAACAGTCAGTTCGAGGCATCCTTCGCCTCCGTTTATTACATCTACCTTACAACAAGAAGCGTCTCGTAAATTTAACTGGACAGCAAAACGTACCATGGTGGTTGCTCAGCAGTTGTATGAAGGAATTGAGATTGAAGGCGAACCCGTAGGGCTTATTACCTATATGAGAACCGATTCTTTTAGACTCTCTGATGAGGCCCGTGCTGCGGCCAAAGACCTTATTGAAAAAGATTTTGGAAAAAAATATTTGCCTGAAAAACCTCGCTTTTTCAAAAATAAAAGTACCACGCAAGATGCTCACGAAGCCATTAGGCCAAGCTATTGTGACAAAACGCCCAAACAATTAAAAGACAAGTTAACGGCGGATCATTGGAAATTATATAAACTCATTTGGGACCGCTTTATTGCCTCTCAGATGAGTTCTGCCAGCGTTGAAAATACGACAGTGTTTACCAAAGCAGTGTCTGCAGGCTCATCTTCATATTGGTTAAAAACAACAGGGACGATTATTTTGTTTGATGGTTTCTTGACCCTGTACATGGAAGGGTCGGATGCAGAGTCTGAAGAGGCCGATGACACCTTATTGCCTTCGTCGATTAAGGAAGGGCAGAATTTAGTTAAGAAAGATATTTTATCAGAACAAAAATTCACCCAGCCTCCTCCACGATACACGGAAGCTACCCTTGTAAAAGAAATGGAAGAGAAAGGCATAGGTCGACCTTCTACCTACGCCCCAACCTTGTCTGTGATTCAGGATAGGGGATATGTGACCAAGGATAAAAAACAGTTGGTTCCTTCTGAATTAGGGATTTTGGTAAATGATAAATTGGAACAGTTTTTTCTTAAAATTATCGATGTGCATTTTACGGCTGAGATGGAAACCCAGTTAGATGGCATCATGGAGGGAAAACATCCTTGGGCTGAGGTGGTTGAAAAGTTTTACACCCCCTTTCAAGAGCTGCTTAAAACAGCAGATTCTGAAATGGAAAAAGTAGATAACACACGACCTAGCGATGAGATTTGCGAAAAATGTGGAAACCCAATGGCGTTTAAAGTGGGGCGCTTTGGTGAGTTTTTAGCATGTACCCATTTCCCTGAATGTAAAAATACAAAGTCTATTTTAACAACCGTTGAAGCGGCTTGCCCTGAATGCTCAAAGCCTTTGGTTGAAAAAAGAACCCGAAAAGGGAAAACTTTTTATGGCTGTTCTGGGTATCCTGAATGTAAGTTTGCCAGTTGGGATAAACCCATTCAAGAGACATGTCCCACATGTCAGAATGGACTCATGTTTATTAAAGGGGCTTTTAGAGGTCGCAAAGAAAGTAAATACTGTGCGAAATGTACTCCAAAATCTGAATGACTTTGTTAGAAGACTGTTTCTTGATAACTTTGGAATCAAAGTTACGGCCCTTCTTTTGACTTTCTTTTTTTGGTTGTTAGCTCATTCTAAATTTTAGTCTATGCATATTTTTACTGAGGCTTTGACACTGAGTCAGTTTCTCTCTGTTGTTAAAAAACAGGGGAAAATGATTGGATTTATACCTACAATGGGGGCCTTGCATGAAGGGCATTTGTCCTTAGTACGCACCGCAAAAGCACAGTGTGATGTGACGGTTGTGAGTATTTTTGTGAACCCCACACAATTTGGTCCTAAAGAGGATTTGGAACACTACCCGCGAACTTTAGAGCAGGATCAAAACCTGTTGAAAGCCGAGGGGGTGGACTGTTTATTTTTTCCTTCAGAGAAGGAAATATATCCTTTTGGAAAACACGATGCAACCCGTGTTGAAGTGCCCCAACTTTCGAAACAAGCCTGTGGAAAAAGTCGCCCTCACCATTTTAGAGGCGTTACGATGGTTGTAAATCGACTTTTGAATGTGGTACAGCCAGACAAAGCCTATTTCGGAGAAAAAGACTTTCAGCAATATGTCATTATTCAGCGTATGGTATCCGACTTATTGATGCCAGTTACAATCGTGGCATGTCCGATAGTACGAGAGGTGGATGGACTGGCTTTAAGCTCAAGAAATCGATATTTATCTTCATCAGAGCGACACACTGCCGCCTCTATTTTTAAAGGACTTTCTGAGGCTAAAAAAATATTTTCAGAAGGGGAAAGCCGAGTGAGAGTTTTATGTCAGAGAGTAGTAAAAACAGTGCCCCTACTCAAAATAGACTATGTGGTGTGTGTAGACCCCCTTTCTTTTCAGAAAAAAACAAAGGTATCCGTGGGTGATAGACTTCTTTTTGCAGGATATTTGGGAAAAACAAGGCTTATTGACAATGTCGCGCTTTAAATCACCTGAATTAAAGGATTTGGAACAAGCGCTTGCTAAGTATGCAAGCTCAGAAAAAGCAGCCTTTTTTCCACGGTTTTTTAAAACAGGTAAAGGTCAGTATGGCGAAGGGGATGTTTTTATCGGCGTGACCGTTCCGAATCAGCGTCTTGTTGCAAAAAAATTCAAATCGTTGTCTTGGGAGGATATCGAATCACTGCTCAATAGCACTATCCATGAGCATCGGTTAACAGCGCTGTTGATTTTGGTGAGTCAGTATGAAACAGGATCACTCTCTATTAAAAAATGGTGTGTTGAGTTCTATTTAAATCATTTGGACCGGGTTAATAACTGGGATTTGGTGGATTGTTCTGCCCATAAGATTTTGGGTGATTTTTTAGTGGATAAAGACAGAGCTATTTTGTATGAATTGGCTAGATCTGGGGACTTATGGCGTCAGCGTGTGGCTATTGTCGCAACATGGGCCTTCATTCGTAAAAAACAGTTTCAAGAAACCATGGAAATTGCCCAGATTTTTTTGACACACAAACACGATTTGATTCATAAAGCCGCAGGGTGGATGCTGCGAGAGGTTGGAAAACAAGATGAAAAAGTGCTTATTAATTTTTTAATTCGTTTTGGATCTAGAATGCCCCGCACGATGTGGCGATACGCGATTGAGAAATTAGATAAAGACCGCCTTCAAAATGAGCTCAATACCAAAGAAAATTAAAAGGGCAGGCCAATATTTTAAATATTCAACGTGAAGCTGAATAATCTGAAGATTTAACAACAAAATAAAAATGCCAAAGCTCAAAAATGCCACAGCCCATTTAAAAGTAGTCATGGGGGTAGTATAAGAGACAGGTTGCCCTTTGACAAATAGTATCTTAATGTATTTGTCTGGAGAAAATATATGAACATATCTTTTAAGGCTCAGTTGCTTATTTTGTTTTTTTCAAGTGTACTTCAAGGTGCTGAGCCTATTTATATGCTCAACGCATCCTATGATCCCACGCGAGAATTGTATCAAGATATGAACACCGCTTTTCGCACACACTGGAAGTCTACCCACCCTCAGGATATCACCATCCGACAATCCCATGGAGGGTCCGGCAAGCAGGCGAGAGCTGTGATTGACGGATTGGAAGCAGATGTGGTGACCTTAGGCCTTGCTTACGATATTGACGCCATTGCAGCCCACTCTAAATTACTGCCTAAAAATTGGCAATCGCGTCTTCCTCATCACAGCACCCCTTATACGTCGACGATTGTTTTTCTTGTACGAAAAGGAAACCCTAAGCATATTCGAGATTGGGACGATTTGATTAAGCCAGGGGTATCTGTCATTACACCCAATCCCAAGACGTCAGGAGGCGCCAGATGGAATTATTTGGCCGCCTGGGGATATGCACTAAAAAAATACAACAACGACCCTGTAAAGGCTAAAGCCTTTGTACAAAAATTATTCAAGAATGTTCCCGTTCTGGATTCTGGAGCACGAGGCGCCACCACAACCTTTCTAGAACGGGGAATTGGAGATGTTTTAATCGCGTGGGAAAATGAGGCTTACTTAGCGGTAGAAAAATCGGGTAAAGAGAGGGTTGCTATCGTAGCGCCTTCTGTGAGTATTTTGGCCGAACCTCCCGTAACAGTCGTGGATCAGATAGTCGATAAACATAAAACAAGACAATTAGCCGAAGCCTATGTAAATTTTTTATATACACAAGAAGCTCAGAAAATAGCTTTAAAGCATCATTTTAGACCTACAGATGCGCAGATGTTCAGTGTCCATAAAAAGTCGTTTACAGCTGTAGATGTGTTTACTATTGACGATGTCTTTGGGGGATGGGCGAAAGCTCAGAAAACCCATTTTTCGGATGGAGGAACGTTTGACCAAATTTATCAATAAAAAACACCGGCTTCTTCCCGGATTTAATCTGACATTAGGTGTGGCTACTACCTATTTGGGGTTGGTGGTTATTTTGCCTTTATCTACCCTTATTTTAAAGACCGCTCAGATGGGGTGGGGTGATTTTGTCAATACCGTGATGGCTCCCCGAGCTTTGGCAGCGTACAAGCTTAGCCTCATTACCAGCCTGGTAAGTGCCATGGTTAATGCCGTTTTTGGGCTTTTAGTGGCGTGGGTCTTGGTTCGATATCAGTTCTTTGGCAAGAAAATAATTGATGCATGTATGGATATTCCCTTTGCACTTCCAACCGCGGTAGCCGGCATTGCATTATGTGCTACTTATTCGTCCAATGGAATTTTGGGAAGCTATTTGTATGCCTGGGGCATTCAAAGTGCCTTTAGTCCCCTAGGCATTATTATCGCCTTAACTTTTATTGGAATGCCTTTTGTGGTGAGAACGGTTGAACCTGTCTTGAAAGATTTGGATAAAGAATTAGAAGAAGTTGCGGCAAGTCTAGGGGCTAATCGTGCTCAAATTATTTGGAAAGTGATTTTTCCGACCCTTTTGCCCGCCTGGATTACAGGCTTTACCTTGGCGTTTGCACGCGCTTTGGGCGAATATGGATCGATTGCCTTTATCTCTGGAAATATGCCTATGAAAACAGAAATTGCACCGCTTCTTATTATGACCAAACTTGAACAATACGACTATGCTGGAGCAACCGCCATCGCCTTGGTAATGTTAGGGGGGTCTTTTGTTCTGTTACTGTTTATTAATGGGTTGCAGCAGTGGAAACAAAGAAGGACATTTAATGAATAATCCCACCACAGAACCATTATGGGTCAAATGGGGATTATTAACCTTGGCTTTGGCTTTTTTGTTTTGTTTTTTGTTTATTCCCTTGATCATGATTTTTATTCGGGCTTTTTCTGAGGGACTAGGCCTTTACTGGGCCTCATTGCGTGATCCGGAGGCCCTTTCTGCCATGAAATTGACTTTGTATGCTATTTTGGTGTCCGTGCCTTTAAATACCTTTTTTGGTATATGTGCAGCTTGGCTGATAACAAAATTCCAATTTCGAGGGAAACAATTGCTTTTGAGCCTGATCGATTTGCCGTTTACCATTTCACCGGTCATTTCTGGCTTGATGTTTGTGTTGTTATTTGGATCGAGAGGTTTTTTTGGACCATGGCTGATTGATCATGGCTGTTCGATTGTTTTTCATACTCCGGGCATTATTTTGGTGACTACGTTTGTCACCTTTCCTTTTGTGGCAAGAGAGCTGATTCCCTTGATGCAATCACAGGGGAGCGATGAAGAAATTGCGGCGATGACTTTGGGTGCAAATGGATGGCAAACCTTTACACGGGTCACTTTGCCCAATATTCAATGGGGATTAGTCTATGGGATTGTCTTATGCACAGCCAGAGCAGCAGGCGAGTTTGGCGCAGTTTCCGTGGTCTCTGGACACATTCAGGGTTTAACAAACACCCTGCCTTTACATATTGAAATTTTGTATAATGAATATAATTTTACAGCGGCTTTTGCGGTATCTTCACTCATGGTTTTGGCTGCGTTATTGACCTTGATCTTAAAACAATATATTGAATGGAAAACAGAAAGATAAAGCGATTATGAGTATCAAAATTGAGCATGTGATCAAAAATTATCAAGACTACCTAGCCCTTCAGGATATTAATTTTGAAATTCAGACGGGTGAATTAATAGCCCTTCTAGGCCCTTCAGGATCAGGAAAAACCACCCTGTTGCGCGTTATTGCCGGCTTAGAAGTGCCAGACTCGGGACGCATTTTATTTAATGGGGAAGATACCCATTCAAAAGCTGTTCAAGAGAGAAAAGTAGGGTTTGTTTTTCAACATTATGCACTCTTTAAGCATATGACCGTATTTGAAAACATTGCGTTTGGGCTTCGTGTGAAACCTAAAAAGCAACGCCTCGATGAAAAATCAATTCAGGAAAAAGTAAATACACTGCTGAAGCTGGTACAACTTGATTATTTAGGAGATCGGTTCCCGAAAGAACTTTCTGGGGGACAGCGCCAACGTGTGGCTTTGGCTCGGGCATTAGCAATTGAGCCTAGAATGTTGTTATTAGATGAGCCTTTTGGGGCACTAGATGCAAAAGTCAGAAAAGAATTACGGCAGTGGCTCAGAGACCTCCATCAGTCTTTGCATATCACAAGTGTATTTGTGACGCATGATGTTGAAGAAGCCTTAGAGGTGTCTGATCGTATTGTGGTGATGAACGAGGGTAAAATTGAGCAAATTGGAACCCCTGACGAGGTCTATCATCATCCTGCCAACACCTTTGTTTATACCTTTATTGGAAATGTGAATATGTTTCGTGAAAGAAGCAATGGTCGGGTCTCTTATATTCGTCCCCATCAACTTGAAATTTGTCGTAGTTCTGTCGATGACACGTATTTAGAGTCACATATCACCCATATTCATATGGCTGGGCCCTTGGTGAAAGTGCTGCTAACAGACAGCCTTGGGCATTCCTTTCAGGTAGATATTTCTCAAGAAGACTTTCATAAATTGGCTTTGCAAAAGGGTGAATCTGTATTTGTTAGACCAAAATCCGAGTCGCACTTGGTTCAAGATTACGCCATATGAACGTGGATATTGGGACACTTCTTTTAGAAAGTGGTCAAAAGTTAGAGGCAATTACCCTTGCCTATGAAACCTGGGGGCACTTAAATGCAAAGAAAAGCAATGCTGTTCTAGTTTGTCATGCCCTCACGGGCGATGCTCACGTAACGGGAGATACCCCTTCGTATCAAGGGTGGTGGGAAACCTTTGTGGGACCTGGAAAAGCCCTAGATACCGATCGTTATTTTGTCATTTGTTCGAATGTGCTAGGGGGGTGTAAAGGGTCAACTGGACCCGGCTCAATAAATCCGGCTACCGAAGAACCCTATGGGTTGACGTTTCCTGTCATTACCATTGCGGATATGGTGAATGCTCAGAAAAAACTGATCGCAACTTTGGAAATTGAAAAACTGTGTATGGTGATTGGCGGTTCTATGGGAGGGATGCAGGCCCTTGAATGGGCTATTTCGTATCCTGATCAGGTTGAACGGTGTGTCCCTATTGCATCTACGAGCCATCTTTCTTCTCAGGCCTTGGCTTTTGATGCAGTGGGTCGACATGCCATTGTCAATGATCCTGCTTGGAAAGAAGGCCATTATTATGGGGCGAACTCTCCAGAAAAAGGGTTGGCAATTGCCCGAATGATTGGGCACATTACCTATTTGTCTGACGAATCAATGGATATTAAATTTGGGCGCAGACTTCAGAAAAAGCAAGAATATGGCTACGACTTTACGACAGATTTTCAGGTTGAAAGTTATTTAAAATATCAGGGTGACAAATTTGTTAATCGGTTCGATGCAAACTCATATTTATATATTACCAAGGCTATTAGCTATTATGATCTTGAAAAAAAATACGGGTCATTAGAGGCGGCTTTAGCGCATGTACAGGCAAAATTTCTCGTCATTTCAATCTCGTCCGACTGGCTTTATCCGCCAAGACAAAGTAAAGAAATGGTTAAAACTCTAATGAAGCTGAATAAAGAAGTCACTTATTGTAATCTGGAATCACCCTATGGACACGATGCCTTTTTAATAGAAAACCCACAAATGGCAAGCTTGGTAACCCAATTTTTGGAGCATTCATAATGGATTTAGACTATTCACAACGTATTATTGATTGCATTGATCCACACTCTAAAGTTCTCGATTTGGGTTGCGGGGATGGGGCTCTTTTGCATGCGATGGCGCAACAAAAACAGGTAACCTGCTACGGCATTGAGATTGATTTTGAGAATATTTTAGCCTGTGTTGGACGCGGCATTTCTGTGTTTCAAGGGGACATTAACGAAGGGCTTCATGAGTTTTCAAACCATTCTTATGACTATGTCATTTTGAGCCATACCCTGCAGCAAATTCACAAACCCTTGTTTGTCATTTCTGAAATGCTGAGAGTAGGTAAAAAAGCGATTGTATCCTTCCCTAACTTTGGCTACTGGAGCATTCGTCTTCAGCTTCTTTTGAGGGGAAAAACACCCAAAAGCAAGTCTTTGCCCTACGAATGGTACGACACCCCAAATATTCGTGTTTTAACCATTCAAGACTTCAAAGCCATGTGCAAACGCGAGGGAATTTATGCTCGAAATTTAGGAAATGAATCCAACTGGCTTTCCGAAAAAGGGGTATTTTTGCTGGAGAAGTTTAGGCGATAATCGCCCCCTTTGTGTATCCCTGATGTTCTGTATCAAGCTGGACTGCCGCCGGTGTCTCTGTCGTCGAGAGGGTCTTCTTCTAAGACAAGCAAAGGAGGAGGCGATGAGGGCACTTGTCCTGGAAGATCGAAACTTCCTGAAAATCTCTTTAAAACATCGGATGAGGGTGACTCTGGATTTAAGTTTCGAGATACTGCTAATTTTCGAGTATCTACTTCACTTGTACTGAAAGTACGATCAGGTTTTCTGGTCGATAAAGCATATCTCAATATGTCAACAGCTTTTTTCGAACTAGCTTCCCCGCAGGCTAATTCCTGGATAATTTTGCAAAACTGAGCCTCATCTGTCATTTTAGAACCCTTGCTGCGATAGATTGATCGGGAGGTCATGTAGTGTGTATGCTCAATAAGGGGATACAAATAATCGACTAGATCTGATTTGAATGGACTACTTTCTTTTCCTATTTCAAAAGCCCCTAAGTAGAGTGTAGGTGCTGGAATGCAAGGAGATTCTTGCATAGTATAAAGGATTCTTTTTTGTTCTCCATTTGTCTCAAAGCAGGATCCTCGGAGAGCAATTTTATCTCGTAACTTTTGAGGGATAACTCTATCTACATATGCGCTTGAAAGCGCAATGTAAATAGCTTGAGCAGTGGCGAAATCTCTGTTTTTTAAAGATTTTTTCATCACCTTGTAAAAGAATGTCGCTTTATCTGCTTTTTGCTCTTCGGATTGAAATCTATCAAGAATTTGCAATTGTACATAGCTAGTTGCATTAGTTGAAGCTAAACATAGGTCTTGCATTTCAGGAGGAGTTTCACTGCTTTTTATAGCCATAGCAGCTAATGTAGCAGGGGTAATAAGGCTATAAGCATTTAAAAATATTTTTTCAAAAAGGACACCCATTTTCGTTACAGCCTGCGAGTACTCCTTTTCTGATTTTGGAATTGTAATCGGATAAAATTCTAATGAAGGAAGACTTTCATTATCTTTAACAATCGCCAATTCGGAGGGTCTGTGACCGTCACTGTTTTTTGTGCTGTCTACCAATGTATCTGCAGTAGTTAGACTCTGACTAAAACAAGTTACATCTCTTGGATGTTGAAATTTTAAATCAAATTTTTCAGAGGTGTGGGAAAGTCTCGTTTTTGCATGCTCTAGGCAAAAATCGTGTGTATTTTCTCTTGTCTTTTTATCCTTTAAGGCATCGTTTAATTCTCTGAGGGTAGTGTCTGTGGCGGCCTCTGATTTTTTTGCATCCTTAAACTGATCGAATGTGCTTAATATTTTTGTAATTTCTATAAGCTGAAGAACTTGAGCATTTAGAGGTGTATCTGATTTATTCGCTGAATCAGAATAGTCTTGAATAACCTTCTTGATTGACGAGTGTATTTCTGTAAGCAGTATAGTGACTTCTTGATGATGTTTTCTAGAGCCTATTGTGTTTTTTTGTTGGGTTAAAAGCTGTTGTGTGGCTGCAAGAATAGCAAGATCTCGCTTGTAGTAGTATGAACCCCTTGCAAGTTTGGGATAGATGTCTTGTTTAATATTAGAGGATATCTCCCTTAAACCGGCTAACAGGTTTGGAATTTCTAGAGTTCCTACTTTAGCAGGGCCGTTAAATTTAGATACGGTGATAGAGGTCTTCTCAGGTTCAGATGTTGTTATAGGGCTCTTCTCAGCTTGAATAGAAATAATTTTGAAAAGAGACATTTCGCAAATCCTCCGAATAACAGGTCTTGATACCCTATTCTCGGAATTTGAAGGATTGAAATTTCATTTTTTATCCAAAGAGTTTATTAGGAATGTCGTTTGTAGCTATTTTGGATATCAGAAAGTTGTCGAAATTTGGTGACGGTTCTTCTGGCAATTGGAATGCCATCTTTATTCAGAATAAGGGTGATTTTTTGGTCGCTTGCTGCTTTGTTTTCTTGAATGCACTGGGCGACAATGGCCTTGAGTTTTTCTGAGGTTTTGCCAAAATGACTTCTGGGACACAGCTGTTTTAATGCGAACATTCCATGGGGAGTGTCGATATATTTTGAGTTAAGAATGCGAGAAAGGGTAGAAGGGTTGATGTCAAGCGCTTGAGCAAGGTCTTTTTGAAGAAAGGGGTTCAAATAGAGAGGCCCTTTTTTTAGGAATAGAATTTGTTTGGACATGAGTAAAAAGGCCACTTTTTCAAGATTTTCTTGGCGTTTTTGGACTATTTCGATCCATTCTTTGGCTTTTTCTAGTTTTTTCTCAAGGTATTCTTTTGTTTGTTTATCCGCAGAGGGATCGGATATAAGTTTTAAATAGTGTTCTGAAAGGCCTACCTGTATGCCTTGTTTTTTCTCTAAGTTAGTCAGAATGAGGGTGTCGTTTTTCCACTCACAGTAAAGAGAGGGAATAAGCGGTCTGCTGGAAGATGTTCGAAAGGGGGCTCCGGGATCTGGAGTGAGATTTTGAGAAATAAATTCGGCAAGGGCTACAACACCTTTGATATCCAGATCAAGATCTTTGGCGATTAAGGCATAGTTTTTTTCAGCCAATGCCTGTAAATAGCGTGTCACCACCTGTCTGAGAAGGCCTCTAAGGGTGTCGTTTTCAAATTGATAGTGATGAATTTGAATTAAAAGACATTCTTGGAGATTTCTAGAACCTACTCCTTCCGGTTCACAGGATTGAATAATTTTGAGGAGATCATTAACCTTTCTGTCACTGACCGAATAGAGGGCTTTTATGGTTTCTTTGATGTGTGTGTAATTTGAAATAAACCCCTGCGCATCGAGCTGTGCAATAATCATAAGAGACATGGCATGGTCGTCCTTGGAAAGGTGCAATTGCTCGATTTGATGCACGAGCGAGTCGTAGAGGCTTATGCCGGATGTAGAGGGTAAAAACTCAGTAATATCTTCTTGCTTAGGTGTAGGTAAGGGCAACTTGAATAAGAGGGTATCTTCTTGAATAATATCAAGCAACACATTGTTTTCAACTTGGGCGTGGGCTTCATCGATAAAATCTGCATAACTTTTTTGAAATAAGTTAAGCATTTGAATAATTTTGGGGGAAAGAGTTTGTCTGATAGAGAGTTTTTGAGTCAGGATGGGAGAGTGTGACAGTTTCATATGAACGCGTCTATGGCAAGGTTTGGCAATGCAGACAGATCGGGATGTGAGCGTGAGAATGTCTTGAAGTGGTAATATCCCGCAGCTGCAATCATGGCTGCATTGTCCGTGCATAACAAAGGGGGTGGGGTAAGAACCTGAATGTTTGTCCCTGTTGACTGGGCCATTAAATCGGCGAGAAGGGCTTGGTTTGCACTTACGCCTCCGGTAACAAGCAAGGTTTTGATGGCGCAGTCCCGACATGCCTTAATCGATTTATAGGCTAAAATGTCGGTAACTGCTTTTTGAAAACTGGCACAGATATCGGCCTTTGGGAGGGGTGTGTCTGTTTTTTTAAGTGCCTGAATATATTGAATAACGGCGGTTTTTAGACCCGAGAAGCTAAATTCATAGCCTTCGTTTTTCATGGCCCTTGGAAAATGGATTGCCTTAGGGTTCCCTTCTCGTGCCAAGGCTTCGATTTTAGGGCCGCCTGGATAGCCTAGCTCAAGGTATCGGGCAACTTTGTCGAAGGCTTCTCCGGCTGCATCGTCACGGGTTTGTCCCAGTATTTGGACCGCATAATGACCTGTTACCTTGACAATCATGGTGTGCCCTCCGGAAACAATAAGCCCTATAAAGGGAAATTCTGGAGGGGTTTCGGTAAGAAAATGAGCATATAAATGCCCCCATAAGTGGTGAACCCCGACAAGTGGAATATCGAGTAAGGCGGTAAGCGCCTTGGCGACGCTGACCCCGATAAGCAGGGATCCTTCTAATCCGGGTGCGTGGGTAGAGGCGCATAACTGGATATCTGAAAAGTTAAGCGCGGTTTCCTTGAGGGCCTTTTCTATCAGATAATGAATAATTTCGGTATGTTTTCTCGATGCCAATTCAGGAACAACTCCCCCAAAATGTTGATGATGCTTAATTTGGGAAGAGACCCCGTTAAATAGAATCTGCGTATCTTTTAGCAAAGCGATCGAGGTTTCGTCGCAAGAGGTTTCAATGCCTAAGGTGATCATAGCTGTTTCTTGTGTTCGAATAGGGGAAAACTTTTTCTTAGGGAAACGAGGTCTTGAAAGTTTAGGGTTGCGACAAGCACTTCCTCGTCATATTCAGAGCCCTTGGCTAAAACCGTTCCCCAAGGGTCGATAATAAGGCTATTTCCAAAGGTAGGAACGCCTCCGGTACCCATCCCCACTTGATTGGGTGCAATGACAAAACATTGGTTTTCAATGGCGCGGGCCCTCAATAATACTTCCCAATGGGCCTTGCCTGTAGGTGTTGTGAACGAAGACGGGATGCACAGCATGTGAGCCCCCAAAGAACGATACCGTTCATAGAGATAGCCAAATCGCAAATCGTAACAAATGGACAGTCCTGTTTTAATGCCCTTTATGTCGGTTAAGACAGGGGTTTCTCCGGCAACGAAACAGTCTGATTCCCTGATGATCTTTCCATGAACATCTGCATCGAATAAATGCATTTTGCGATAAACAGCGTGACAATGGCCTTCATCTGAAATAAGCACAGAGGTGTTCGATATTTTTTTTCCTTGAGAGAGTCGTTCTGAAATACTTCCAAGTAAAATCCAACTGTGGGTATTTTTGGCAAAATCTTGAAAAAGCTGAACAGTCGGACCCGCCAGTGTTTCAGCCTGATCCCACTTATTGGAACAAGCACGGCTATTGAAAGTTTCAGGCAAGGCTAGAAACTGGGCCCCTTTTTGAAGGGCCTCTTCACATCCCGCTAAGGCATGGGCAATGTTCTTTTCTTTGTCTTGTTGGGTATTCATCTGAATGACCCCAACGGTCAGTGTTGTAGGTAGCATAGTCAAGCATTATATACTATACTAGCCTCATTATGATAGAACGATATAGCAGACCGTCCATGAAAAAAGTATGGGATCTTGAGACAAAATTCCAAAAGTGGCTTGAGGTAGAATTGGCAGCATGTTGGGTACACACCCAAATGGGCCTCATTTCCCAGGCGGATTATCACACCATCGTCGAAAAAGCCCAGTTTGATGTTCAGAGAATCAACGAAATCGAAGCCGAAGTTCAACACGATGTTATTGCTTTCTTGACCAGTGTGGCTGAATTTGTGGGTCCTTCTTCACGATTTGTCCACCTAGGCCTAACCTCTTCCGATGTGGTAGATACGGCCTTTAGTATGCTGATTCAAGAAGCCGGAAAGCTTTTGTTGGAAGATATTTCCGAATTTATGAAAGCCCTTCATCAGCAGGCAGAAAAATACAAATTAACACCCATGATGGGACGAACTCACGGGGTTCATGCCGAACCGACAACGTTGGGGCTAAAGCTGACCGTTTGGTACGATGAAATGCAGCGCAATTATGACAGGGTAAACCTTGCTATGGAGTCATGTCGTGTGGGTAAACTGTCAGGGGCTGTAGGTAATTATGCCCACATGTCGCCTGAGGTGGAGCAGCAGGTGTGCGAGAAGTTGAATTTGGTTCCCGCAAAGGCCTCTACTCAAATTTTACAGCGCGACAGACATGCTCACTTTATCACTTCTTTGGCGATTGTAGGGGGCACTTTAGATAAAATTGCTACTGAAATTCGTGCTTTGCAGAAAACAGAAATGAATGAGATTCTAGAGCCTTTTTCCTCGAAACAAAAAGGATCATCTGCGATGCCACACAAGAAAAATCCGATATTATGTGAACGGGTTTCGGGGCTATCTCGCACGTTACGCGGTTATGCCGTGACAGCACTCGAAAACCAAACCTTATGGCATGAGCGAGATATCTCACATTCTTCTGCGGAACGCATGATTTTCCCCGATGCAACCGTAACATTGGACTATATGTTTTCACTCATGACACGTGTTATTTCTAATATGACTGTGAATGAGGTTCAAATGAAAGAGAATATCGAAAAATCATATAACGTCTTTTACTCACAACAATTGTTATTAAAATTGGTAGATAAGGGAATGTCTCGCGAAGACGCTTATCGCTTGGTGCAACGCAATGCGCATGCGGCCTTTGATGAGCGGTTGTCTTTTGATATCAAAATTTCTCAAGATCCTCAAATAACATCCCTTTTGTCTCAACTAGAATTGTCAGAAGTGTTTAATTTTGGAAAATATACACAGCACGTAGACGCTATTTTCAAGAAGGTTTACGGATAAATTTTGGAGGCGGCACCCAGATTTGAACTGGGGATGGAGGTTTTGCAGACCTCTGCCTTACCACTTGGCTATGCCGCCTTTTTGTGGAGAGGGTTCATATCTTAAAGGAAGAACGATGAATTATCAACCGTCACCGCATTCTGAAGAACTCAAAATGGCCAAAAAAGTTCAAGAAGGTCTTTTATCCGTTGAAAGTCCTGATATCCCTGGGGTCTTGATTGCAAAACGCTATTTGGCTGCCGATTCTGTAGGCGGAGATTTTTATACATTTGTTTCTAAACAGCATCACGCGATGACCTCTAAAAGTAAAATGCGAGGCGTGGTTGAATATAGAGATACCCGTGAAAACCAACTGGGAGTTATTATTGGGGATGTGGCCGGGCATGGGGTGTCTTCTGCCCTTGTAATGGCATTGTCCTCGGGTTTGTTGTCTGAGATAGCCAAACAGTGCAAAACCCCCTCAGAAACCCTTATAAAGGCCAATCAGGCCTTGCTTAAATATATCGAGACTTCACAAATTCGATATGTGACGGTGTTTTATCTCAGCGTGCTTATTCAGTCTAAAACAGTGGTATGGGCAAAAGCGGGACATCCGGATGTGCTTTTAATTAAAAAAGAAGGGGGTGTTTCTTTTTTAGAAGCAGAAGGCGTCGTTTTAGGGATGTATGATCAAGAAACCTACCAGGATTTTTCTTGTACGATAGATGCAGGGGACAGATTGTTTTTATATACCGATGGCCTCACAGAAAGGCGTAATCCTGATGGGGAAGAATTTGGCATAGAGAGACTCCGCGCTTTTTGTCAAGAGACAGTGAATCTCCCTATTGAAACCGTCCTAGATCAGCTGATACAGCGACTGGATCTCTTTTCTAACCATCAGCCTCTCAGAGACGACCAAACCATGGTTTTGATTGAACTCGAAGGGTGATTTTACCCTTTATTATTTCAGAAGCAGTATGTTCGCCACGGCCAAAGTCAAGAGGGGGATAAACGTTAAGATCATTCCCAAAACCCGAGGCTTATTCGGGCCAGTTTTAGCAATCATAATTCCAATACCGTGAAACATTCTTCCTAGAAGCAGGGAAAAGCCCACTCCAAAGAGAATCGATGAAGGTATGCCCTGTAATTCGCCCATCAAAATTCCAAGAAGCCCAAGTGGAATATATTGACTAAAATTACTGTGAGTACTCATCGCCTTGATTAAAGGAGGGTGGTTGCCATCGCCTAGAGGAATTCTGTTTTTTCTCCTGGTTCTAACCACATAAAGTGAAAGGCCAATATAGAGGACACTAAAAATACAAAAAAAGAAGGCTGTAATAGGAATGCGCATTCCTTCATAGTATCAGATTTTTTTACGAATGGGGATCGATTCTATTTTGGTTATTGTAATTTATCTGTGTAGTATTATTGCTTTGTTTCTTGTGCGCTAGTTTTTTACAAAATAGCTTCCAAGCGATCCAAATTTTCTCCCCAGCCTTGGGACATGCTGTTATGGCCTTCGTTAAAGTATTGAATTTCTTCAACAGTGGCATTGATGGGGGACCATCGAATGGTGAGCGTGACACCTTCAGGTACAGGCTCAAGTGTAATGGTGCTGAGCAGTTCTGCTGGCCATTGAGGCGACATGGGGTGTCGTGTGATGGCGCCTTGAGCATCTGAGAATGTATTTACAAACATGAGGCGTATTTGTGGCACGATGTCTCTGTAGTACATTTTTCCCCACATTTCTGCACCTTCAGGGGTTTTCATGCAGTAGTGGTAGGTACCTCCTCTGGTGAAGTCCATTTGGCTATAGCCCACTGTGACTCCTTTAGGGCCCCACCATTGGGCCATATGCTGTGGTTGTGTCCACATTTTCCACATGTGCGCTGTAGTGGTTTTAAATGTTCTTGAGAGTAGAAATGGAATAGGGGCTAGGCTTCCTGTTTGTTGTGCCAATAGGGCTTCGATACGGTCAAAGTTTCCTTCATTTCCTAAAATGGCAAAATCTTGAACCGCTGCAAATTGAGAAGGGGATTCAAAGACGCCACTAAAGTAAATCCAAGTTCTATTTCCGACAGGCTCAAATCTAGCCGTAATGCGAAATTTTGGCTGAGACACATGATCCATGATAATGAGTGTTTTAGGTTGAATTTCTACATATCGATCATTCCAGAGTTTTTGGTGCTTGGTTATCCACTCGCTGGCCACTTCAAACCCTTTAGGTTCAATCTGACAAGGACGCCATTGAGCTTGCCGTTTACGTGAAATCAGACCCGCATTTTCAAGCACTTTTAAATGCTTGGTAATGGCGGGCATACTGATCTTAAAGGGCTTGGCTAGTTCTGTAACAGAGGCTTCTCCCTGGGTAAGGTGATGTAAAATCGCTATCAAGTTGTGGCTTTTCTTGAGAACTGCGGTATGTCCTCACGAGGATATGGGGTCCTTTCTAGCGTTAACACGTGGGTGGGCCTTGTGTGATATCGAAAGAGTGGTATCTGAATACTAGTGTATAGTTGAGCGAACCATAGGTAGTTGAAATTTCGGGTGTTTTTAGGAGTCTTTCAACTTGTTTTTGATCGGGTGTGAATCGTCCGGATTGCCCGTTAGCATTGAGTATTCTAGATTCGATTTTGAATTCCCCTGCCGCAAAAACCTGTGTGCGTGGGGATATATAGTCATGGTGGTTTTTGATGAGTTTGTTTTTGTATTCAGGATTTCGCTTTATTGCTTCTCGGACGTTTTCAAGGGTGATTATGGAGGGCGTAAGTTTTTTGAATTTTTTTAAGAGTTTTTCTTCCCCATTTTTTAAAGTGAGAAAATAATGGACCAGTTCTTGTGTGCCTAAATGGGATAAATCAACATAGTAAGGTCTCACGATTACTTTTAGTGGAAATGCTTCTGGAATAACAAAAATAAAATTTTCTGAAAGGCCCTGTTTTAGAAATGTTCCAAAATCTAAGTTGTGACACTCCTCGTATAAATTAATAGGGCCTATTGTAGCTTTTCGTGGGTCAATTGCTTTTTTTGCTTTAAAAGTTTGCACGTCATGGGCTAAATGTATAAGTAGTGGAGTTAAACAAGCCATTATTTTTTGCATATATAGAGACTCCTCGCTAAAATGAGACTATGTTTTTAGATTTTCGATTTTTTTTGAGATAAATTTCATTAGACTTCTGGCATAGCCACTATTTTAAGAGCTGCCAGTTAACGTCTAGATATTAAATAAGAACAGAAAAAAGCAGAGGAATAATAAAATGACAAGCAACGACTTGTTAAAAGAAAAAGCCTACTTCATGAATTTACTAACCGATGCCCAAGACAGAGCTAACACATGGCTAGACAGAGCTGACAACCTATTCAGTTTTGCCAAAACAGCCAAAACCAGTTTCGAAAATGGAACCATTACTCAGAAAAAAGAAATCATCCAAGCCTTAGGTTCGAACCTCTTGCTTAAGGAGAAATCCCTACTCATTCAGCTAAGCCCACCTTTTGAAATTCTAAAAGCCTTGGCTCCAGAGGTTA
>JAHFDB010000033.1 GCA_023249195.1 bacterium
GACGCTGTAACGATTCCAGAAGCCTGTACAAATGTCGACTTGAGGCTTTTATTAACAGATACGGTATTCGACAATAACGTAGAAACGATCAACTTGCTATTACTTAAATTCAAAGGCTTAAGAAGGCTAAGACTGTTCTGAGACAACGTTTTGACACGGATATCTTGAGCAACAACAGGGCCTAAAATTTGGGCATTGCGCGTGATAACCATATAATTAAAGGAGGCTCCTTCTTGCGGGACTTTAAAAAGAATCGCAGGCCCATTCGTCGCAGTAATAGTTCCTTTGACATAGAGGGCAACACTGGGGTTCGACACGCCTATCCCCACATTTCCACCCATAAAACGAGCCCCATATATCCCGCCATTTTGCGTAGGAACCGCAACAAAAAGCCCGGTCACACTACTAGTCGCAGTATTCAATACAAGATTAGACATCCCTATTTTCCAACCAGTCGCGGTTACAGAAGCCCCTGTGAAGTCTCCAAAAAAATTTTTTGCTGTTATAGAGGAAATGCTCAGATCTAAGCCTGTAAGATTATGCGAAAAATGATTTTGATTTAAAGTCACCCCAAGAATTTCAAATTCAAACGGTAAAGGAACTAACCCATCAAATGTTTTTTGCAAATTCCATTGCGCAAAAGGCAACGTGGTGCCCATGCCCACTAATCCTGTACTATCTACAACATAGTTAGCTTTATTAAGGTTAATCTGGCGCGCAGAGATGCCATGCGTTGATCTCAAAACCTGAGGTTGTATATTGCCAAAAACCTCTAGTGAGACCCTAGGCGCCGTTGTCCCGATACCTACTCCTTTTGAATTCAAAACAGAAAGACTCTGGGCCACATTAATCGTTGTCACTGTAAGCCGATCAGAAATCACAAAGAAATTAGCTGAGACAGTACCTTTGACATCCAATTGAGCATTAGGAGTTACCCCAATACCAACATTAGCCGTAATCCCAGAAAGAAAAATAGCCGCATATTTATATCCCTTATCCCCAATATCCTGCACACTCACCCCAGACACATCTACGTTCATACCAATAGCCGTACCATTTCGGGAAAAATAGTATTGAGAAGGTTGAGACAATCCAATTTTAAGCCCCTTAAGAATGCTTCCCCTAGAAGAAGGGGCCAAAGGCTGCCATCGGTCAAAATTAACAAAAATAGACTCTCCTATATGATTTTCAGAGTGACTCAACAATCCATCATGAGAAATAGACGAAGAAACATCAACCACAGACTCAAGGCTATCTTTGTTTAATAAAATAGTATTCGTTCTCACTAAGCTTGTGGGATAAGAACGAACACGGGAAACAGAAATATTGCCTGACTCAGACCAAATGCCAGGAGCATTTCCGACGGGCTGGCGCCAACTCATCAGTCCAGATGCATCCGAAATAATGGTAAACGCAGGAACATTAGGACTCACGACCCAAATAGCAAAATTTCCTCCTGCACCATTCCCTGGGGCAATAACATCAGAAATAGGCTGAATATCATTGGTTCCAAATTGGGAAAGCACTAATCGTTTTTTAGTAATAAACAAATCATATTTATCACCATCTAGATTATCCAAACCCAAATACGGCAAAGAAAGCGATCGATTAAACTTAAACTCATTAGAAATGAGCAAAGAATGGGCTTTACCAGACTGAATATTCAAAGTCCCATTAACCTCCAGTTCAGCTTGAGGAAGTGTCGTACCTATGCCGATATTACTTCGTACGGGTGGAGACGCAAAGGGATCTACAATAGAATTATAGAAGAGTCGATCCGGAGCAGTAAAAATCGAAAAAGGGGTACCCCCTGCAGAAATAATAGCTCCCTTTAAAAAGAAAATACTTGCATTCATAGAAGATGTTTCTAAGTCTTGAAGACCTATATTCTGAGAAATACCCACCTTGCTTTGAAAAACAGAGGCTCCTTCAACATGCAAAGGGGCAAGGGGGTTAAACGTACGAACACCCACAAAGTTTCTAGACACAACAAAAGGAGGACTCGCAACAAACCCACCACCCGGAGACACCAAAAACGAGCCCTTAGAGACTTGAACACCGATGGTTACAACAGGAACCCTGCCCACATCGAACGTGATGACAGGATCATGTTCATCCCCGGCCGCCTTACTCGTCGCATTTGATAACGAAAGGAGGCTCCTGGGTTTCGTCGTGCCTATTCCAACATTCCCAGACACGAAATAGATATTAGGCGTCGTTCGTTTAAATTGCCAATCCTGAGCACTCGAACCCGCTGAAAGTTTTTCCCCACTAGGAAAAACATATTCTTTTGCCAAAACATTGCCTGTCGCAAGCTGAATAAAACCTCTCTGAACCCGATGGGTAATATTGGACGTTGTAACAAAGCTAGGATAGATACCAATCCCCAAGTTGCCAATATTTGTCAAAATAATACCAGGGGTTGCCGTTTGAGAATCTGGGTAAGCTGCCAATAACTCTGTGTGTGCAGAGAGCGTGTTTTGAATAGTCAATTGAGCCACAGACCGTGTCACCCCCAAACTAACCGTTCCCTCCAAAACAGAGAGCGCATGGCTACTTTTTCCCGTTTTAGGGCCAAATGCAACATTGCCTGAAGGATCTACCCACAAACCTTTTTTTACAGAAGAAACAACTTGAATCGTATTTTGAGTAGGACCAAATGCATTGTCAACCGTAAGGACAGCCCCTGAAGTCCTCCGGGTACCCATGCCTACCCCTCCAGAAGCGCGAATAAGAAATTGATCCTCGGCATTCGTTTTTAACACGCCACTGCTAGAATCAGACCAAACAAAACTTCCGTGATGAACAGGAAACGCATTGGAGCCCCCTGAAAGGCTAAAGTCACCATAAGCACGGTTTCTTGTCCCCCCTAAAATTGTAGCGTACGCGCCTCCTGCGCGGTTGTCCGCACCACCTAAAATAGTAGAAATATTTCCACTCGATATCGTATTTTGCCCAAAAGCCACAGAAAAAAGCCCAACATTTTCTACGTTCCATTCCTTTCCCAAAAAAGGTGAGCTTGGCTCAAGATTCCCAGCTCTAAACGCAGCAAGAGAGGGTAAAAATTCCCATCGGGTTCCTGGACCTTGTATAGGCACTGAAGGGGTAACTCCAAACACCCCTTTCGCAACAAATCCAGAGTTTCCACTCACATCCAAGTTCACCCTGGGCGGATCTATCCCAATACCCCAATGATCAGACTGGGCAACAAATAAAGGTTTTGAAGAAAGAAGAGAATACCCCTTCACAATACGAAAAACATCTTGAGTTCCCCCATCTACACCCATGGTGTAGGTGGCTCCTCTAGAAATACCTGTAATAGAAATAGCCGGATTGGGATATCCATTTTTTTGAACACTCGATATTTCAAGAAGATTAGTAGGGTCTGGCCTCCCAATCCCAACATTTCCAGGCGTATAATAAAGGCTCTTCTGTGAAGGGCGCCTAACCCATAAATCCTTAACAGAAAATGAAAGGCGCAAAATTTCCCCATTAATCGTGTAGTCAGAAGCATTAATGTCCCCACTCACGTTTAATGCATAAGGAAATAACGTAGTCGCTATCCCAATACTCCCATTAGAAGAAACCACCAAAACATGCGAATTATGCGTCGTTTCAATATCCAACAATGCCCCCGCACTTAAATTAGGAATATCTTTAACATCCAGGGGTGATTCAGGTGTTTTCCCTATACCAAAACGATTATTGACCCCATCAACAGAAAGAAAAGAAAGAGCGGAAATACTATTCGAAACAGTCTGAGAATTCTCTCCAAACCACATCGACATTTGGTTCGACTGACCAGAGCCCTCTATCCCGGAGAAAGATATCCATTTCAAATCTGACGCAACAATGCCCTCAAAACGACTCCCATTCCATCTCATTGTACCCACATTCAATAAGGAAGTTGTACCTAATTTAATACCCCCACGAATATCCAATTGTTCCTGGGGATTCACAAGTCCAATACCTACACGGCCTAAACCCGATTGAAAATACAAATTATTTTGATCAGGCTTCCAATCTAAGGTAGCAAAAAGACGCTGACCCTTTAAAAGAAACTCCCCCGCATTCATGTTGCCACCGACATGCAAAAGCGATCGAGGAGCAACCAAGCCCACGCCTACAAATAAATTGGGTGGCCTTAAGTACAGATTCGCAGCATTGGCAGGGCTCGGATTCCAAACAAAAGAATCCCGAATGTCCACCCCATTCAAGTTCATTCCTTGTGAATTTACAATGCCGCCGACATCCAGCTTTTCAGTAGGTCTTTCTACCCCAATGCCCACTTGTTGGTCTGATCCTACACGAAAAAACGTTCCTGCCTGAAAACCCGCCGCCATATTAATGGTGGTAGTAAAATTAGGGGTGATTTTGGAAGCAGGCATAGACAAAACGGTCTCCGCAACCGCGGCTCGAATGCTATATGGAATAGAGGTAATTGAAAAAGTCGCAACATCCTGTGCCAATTGCATATTCAAAACAACACGAGGATTATTAAAAACAGAGGGATCTAAAATTTTATTTTTTCCCAATACAAGCTCAAAAAAACCATTTTTTATAGCAAGATTAGGAAATTTTTCAAGATACAACGTAGATCTACCCGACGTAATGCTCACCGTTACTGGAACAGCACCTGTAATAAAACTGCCATTTTTTAGTAAATATAGTCGATCCTGAAAGGTCACATTGGCAGCCTCATTGTGCAAACACAAAAGTGCCAGAAAAAACACTCCCATCAGAATCGTTCGAAGCTGTCTCATAGTGCAATCCATTTACATCATTTTTTCTGTCAGTCTAAAACGAAAAGCCAACTGAAAAATAATGTTTATTGTTATATAGTATATGATCACTTCGTTCATACGCATAATCAAAGTTCACGCCAGACAAAGATAAGCCTAAGCCTGCAGTAATATTATTCTTTACCGCCTGCAATACCACGAACTCTTTATATCCGAGAGAAAGATGTAAATAAGGAACAAATGAAGGGCTATAGTCAACCGCCAAGCCTTTTAATAACTTTTTATTACTATTTTGAATATCAATTTGACCGTAAAAAGTAAACTCATCCAGTTTGTACTTTGCACCATAAAAAGTCTCTAGGAACAGCTCTTCGCTCTGGCTATAGTTAGCGCTTGTGGTGTCGCTATAATTAACCTTCAGAGAAGGAATAATATTCTTAGCCGCTATAGAAAACACCAAAGGACCAGATTCTATCTCTATTCCAGCATCGGCATTAAATCCGCTTCCTGAAACTGTACCAAGAGTAGTTGAATAATAGGTGCCAGAAAATCCCAAGTGCAAATTCTCATTCTGAGAAAACTCATAAGCAACTTTAAACAAACGATTCTGATAAGAAAACGTATTTAAAACATAAAACGACTTTGTGCTCGCATCTGAACCATTAGAGCCTGTATTAGGTATTCCATCCACACCGGCAGACATGTATCCAAAACCCAAAACGCCAACAGGCAATCGAGCCGCCACAGAAAAATTCTGATAATTTATTTCCTCCATAAAGGTAGTTGAAAACAGATTGGCAGAGAACTTATTTAACCGATAAAGCCCCGCAGGGTTTTCTAATGTGCTAGAAGAAGTATCGCTAAACCCTTCTATATTGCCAAGCCTAACCGAACCAGCAGAAGTCCCCACTTCTGTAGGAATAAAATAAGCAGCAGAACCCCAAACCAAGTTTGCACTTAAAATGAAGCTTAAACATAAACTCAAAACCCCATAGTTTTTCATGGTATCACCGCCATTTTACCTTTCCCAAGAACTCTGCCCTTGGTCACAATAAAGTAAAAATAGACCCCTGCTGAAAGACTCGTCCCAGTGAAAGTATCTGGAGAAAACTTAATATAGTTAATACCCTCACTACCCCCATTAGTAGAACCAATATAAGACTGCTTATATATCAAATTTGCCCTCATATCATAGATCTGAAGTTCAATATCCGCATTTCCAGACAGTGAATATCGAATCTCTGTTCCTTCCACCTGTCTGAAGGGGTTTGGATAATTCAAAGGAGGTTGAATTAATCGTACATCCTCAGAATTATTCCCATCAAAACCTGCCGATAAACTATTCGTCACAGCATTCTGATTATCACTCTTCAAAGGGACAAATCCAAATGATTTCACAATTAAAACCTCTTCCGAGTTACGCAGTGTCGTATTAAGATTATTATCTGTTCCATCAATCTCTTGCAAATAGTCATGCAGACCCACAACATTTCCAACCACTTGATCAAAGGAAAGTTGATCGATAGAAAGTTCTTGTGAAAAACAAGGAGTAGAGAAACCCAATATCGCAACACAAACGGCAAAAAGGAACGCGAGAGTATTTGCCCCCCCCCTAGAGTTTTCTTTTCTAATCCCCCATAATTGTAGTGCTTTTTTCATATTACCTCTGCCTTTATGTGGGTTGTATCGAGAAAGAAAAAAGAAAACTTGCATCTAAGACTTGGCAATAGGATATACTAATGGCCCTTATGGACAGACTCCAACAAATCCTTCACGCGCTTCATTCCCAAACACTTTCGCCGGAAGAAGCCGAACGTCAACTCAAAGCATGGCCTTTTCAAACCCTTGAAGATATCACTATCGATACCCACAGAAACCTCAGAAAGGGATTTCCAGAAGTCATCTTTGGAGAAAGCAAATCTCTTGATCAGCTCATTCGACTCACAGAAGCCCATCTCAACTCCCAGCAACAACTTCTTATCACAAGAATCAACGAAACCGTTTTTACCTCACTTCAAAAAAACTTTCCGTCTTTGATCTACCACTCACAAGCAAAAATAGTGGCCTCAGACATGCCCCCAGACCCTCAATACCCAGGCACAATCCTCGTACTATCTGGAGGAAGTTCTGACATACCCGTTGCTTCTGAAGCCGTCCTAACCGCTCAATACTTGGGAAATAAAGTTGAAACTCTTTATGATGTTGGAGTTGCAGGACTCCAACGGCTCTTGTCTCATATCACCCGTCTACAAAGCGCCAATGTCATTATCGTAGCCGCGGGAATGGAAGGGGCACTCACCAGTGTTGTTGCAGGTTTAGTATCCACCCCTGTCATAGGGCTTCCAACAAGCATAGGTTACGGAACCGCATTAAAGGGGTTTACGCCACTCATGGCCATGCTAACAGGATGTGCCGAGGGAGTAGGCGTAGTCAATATTGATAATGGGTTTGGAGCAGGTTACCTAGCTGCAAGCATCAACCGAACCAATTTAAAGACCCCGTCATGACACAGCCTGTGTTTACTGAAGAAACATTACTTACATTCGAAACCAACATTGATGATATGCCTCCAAGTCATTACGAATGTGTCATGGAGGCTCTCTTTGAAGCGGGTGCATTGGATGTATATATTCAACCTATTTTAATGAAAAAAAACCGCCCCGCACACATACTCTTTGCACTGGGAAAGGTAGAGCTTAAAGAAACCCTTCTGCATGTTTTTTTCAAACACACTTCCACTCTGGGAGTTCGTATCGATACTATCAAAAGAATTTCCATAGCCAGAACCCTCGTAATAAAGCAAACCCGCTTTGGACCCGTCCAACTCAAAGAAACAAACTATCCTGAAAAAAGACTTGCGCCTGAATACGACGATTGTAAAGCAATTGCCCAATCCCAGGGGATTCCACTCAAAACAGTGATTGATCAGGTCATGATTGACGTTTACAACAACATTTGATAATGTTCCCTTTCACTTGTAACGAGTTCTTACCTTGTTAGACTGTGGGAGAAATCCCACTTTTTTGTTATTCAGGGCCGTAGCGCTCTCCAAACTATATTAAACTTGAGGTTAACTTTATGATTCTCATCGACAATTTTGATCAAGTGGCTGCCCAAATTGAAACAGAGAGGGGTATTTCAAAAGAAGCTCTCGTATTTGCTGTGGAACAAGCTCTCGTGTCTGCCTGCAGAAAAAAATTCTCTGACGAAGCCTTGTTAGAAGCAAAAATTGACCTTCTTAGCGGTGAAGCAAAAATTTTTCAAACAAAAAAAATTGTTAAAAAAGTAGAAGATCCTATCTTAGAAATAGAGCTCAAAGAGGCCAAGACACTTTCCGATAACGCAAAAGTAGGCGAGGACATTGAGTTTGAAGTCACCCCAAACGACTTTGGAAGGCTAGCCGCACAAACAGCAAAACAAGTCATTATTCAGCGCATTCGTGAAGCTGAAAAAAATGTCATCTTCAAAGAATTTAAAGACAAAGTAGGGCGCATCGTCATTGGCACAGTTCAAAGAGTTGAAAACAAAAATTATCTTATCAATCTAGGCAGAGCGGAAGCAATTCTGTCGCCCAAAGACCAAATTCCAAGTGAAAAATTTCTTCCAAAAGAAAAAATAAGGCTCTATGTGGTGGGCATCGACAAAAATGCGCGTGGCTCGGCTATTCACGTTTCCAGGACCCATTCAGGGCTTCTCAAAGAACTCGTAACAATGGAAGTTCCAGAAATTCAAGACGGTATTATTGAAATTGTAAACATTGCCAGAGATCCAGGCTATCGATCAAAAATTGCGGTTAAAACAAACAATCCCTCTATCGGTGCCGTAGGTACTTGTGTAGGTCCGATGGGTGGACGCATTCAGGCCATTACCAAAGAATTAGGAAAAGAACGTATCGATGTTCTAGAGTGGGACCAGGATCCTAAACTTTTTATCGCCAGTGCTTTAAAACCCTCAAAAATCAGTGATATCGTGATTACAAGCGAAAAAGACAAAACAGCCATTGTCGTTGTCCCCAATGATCAATTTTCCCTTGCAATAGGGAAGGGTGGATCGAACGTTCGATTAGCAGTACGATTAACAGGATGGCGTCTAGATGTATTAAGTGAGGAAGACTATAGCAAAAAAGAAAACAAAATCAGAGAAAAAAACCATGTCTCTATTATCGATAGAATTAAAATGGAAAATGAGAAATTAAAACAAGAAGCCAAGTCTCAGCAAGAAGCTGAACAAAGACAAGCCATGAAATCTATCCAAGACCAAGAAGACACCGTAGAGTCTGTTAAAGTCTCAGACCTCGCAAAGGTTTTAGGGATGAAGACCAAAGAATTAATTGAAAAAGCGGAAAAGTTTGGAGTCGAGATTAAAAGCGTCAGAAGTATTTTAGATTCTGACCAAGTCAATCTAATTAAGGAAAACATTAAATAGTGAAAGTACAAGATTTAGCAAAAAAATTAGGTAAAAGTGTTAAAGAATTAACTCAATTTCTAGAAGATATGGGGATTAAAATCAAATCACCCACTTCCCGCCTTGATGATGAAACCGTTGAGCAAGTCAAAGACTTGTTCAGACATGAATCTGAACCTACTGAACCTGAAGGGCCTAAAACAGCGACCCTGACAAAGTCTCACATTAAAGTTCAAGAATTAGCCGCGTTACTTGATCTTAAACTTCCTGATGTTATGAAAGCCTTCTTAATCAAGGGCCTGATGGTAAATTTAAATTCAGAAATTGATGCCAAAACAGCGGCCGATATTGCAGCCCACCTTAATATTACCCTTGAAATGAATCTGGACGACACTGAAAAACCCCTATCTATTCGAGACCACTTAGACAAAATTGAAGAACATGAAATTGACCAAAATCCAGATCATCTCTTGGTACGACCTCCCGTAATCACAATAATGGGTCACGTTGATCACGGAAAAACCTTACTTTTAGACACCATCCGAAAATCAAATATCATCTCAGGAGAATCTGGTGGAATCACCCAGCATATTGGCGCTTATCAGGTTCAAATAAAAGGCAAAAAACTCACTTTTTTAGATACTCCTGGTCACGCTGCTTTTACAGCTCTTAGAGCACGAGGAGCACAGGTAACAGACATTGCTATTCTGGTTGTTGCTGCAGACGAAGGAATTAAACCTCAAACGATAGAAGCACTGTCTCACGCAAAGGCTGCGAATGTTCCCATTATGGTTGCTATCAATAAAATGGACAAACCCGATGCCAACATTGAGCGTGTCAAACAACAATTAGCTGAACACGACCTCCTTGCGGAAGACTGGGGGGGGAAAACCGTAATGGTTCCCGTTTCTGCCAAATCAAAGGCCGGGCTCGATGACCTGCTCGACATGATCATCTTAGTAGCCGATATGCTCGACCTCAGAGCCATCAGTACAGGGCCTGCAAAGGGCGTTGTGATTGAATCCCGTCTTTCAAGAAAAAAAGGCCCTATTGCAACAATCTTGATCAAAACAGGCGAACTCAAAGTAGGTGATCACTTTGTCATTGGCTCTACGATGGGAAAAGTAAGAGCTCTCTTGAATGACCTAGGTGAGAAAATAGATATCGCTTTACCTGGAACTCCTGTTGAAGTTCTAGGGATCTCTGAAGTACCCACGCCTGGAAGTCTGTTCGAAGTTATGCCCACAGAAAAAGAAGCTCGGGCTATCACCGAATCCAGGCAGCTTATAGAAACTCAACAAGTCTCAAAAAACATTAAAAATGTCTCACTTGAAACCCTTTCACAACAAATTGAAGAGGGTAACATTCGCAAGCTTAATCTTATTGTAAAAGCAGATGTTAATGGTTCATTAGAAGCCATTTTAGCCTCCATTGCCCAAATCACAAGTAAAGATGTCGCCATTAACATTATTCATTCTGCGACCGGCCCTATTAACGAAAATGACATGATGCTCGCCGCAGCTTCAGAGGCTATGATCGTAGGTTTTCACATTACCATTACTCCTGAAGCCGAAAAGTTAGCAGAAAACGAAGGCATCGAGTTCAAGCTTTACGATATTATTTATCAAATTGTAGATGACCTCCAAAGGGTTGTGAATGGACTTTTCAAACCTGAGTTTGAAGAAGTTGAATTGGCAAAAATTGAGGTGCGGCAACTTTTTAAATTTTCAAAAGTAGGCATTATTGCAGGCTGCTTTGTTCAGTCCGGAAAAGTGATTCGAAATATGCAAGCACGTATTTTTCGAGGAAAAGACGAGATTTTCAAAGGCAAAATTAATTCATTAAAACGATTTCAAGATGATGTAAGAGAAGTCGCTGCAAATTTTGAATGCGGAGTTGTCATGGATGGATTTACCGACTTCCAACAAGGCGATATGATTGTCTGCTTCGAAATTCGTCAGAAGAAATAGCCCTATCTATGTCCCGAACTGAGCGTGTTGCAAGCTTGCTAAAAAAAGAAATTGCAGATATTCTCCACCGAAAAATCAATGATATCCGGATTGGGTTTATCACTATCACCTCTATCAAAATATCGCCTGATTTAACACACGCTTGGGTTTATTACAGCCAAATAGGGTCTGAAGAACAAAAACAAATAACTAAAAAAGGTTTAGCCTCCGCCACAAAATTTATCAAGCTTGAAATTGGGAAAGTTTTAACAACACAAGTCGTGCCAAACATACATTTTCAATATGACGATACCTTAGAACGCGCTCAAAAATTAATAGAGAAAATAGATGCCCTTTCCGATCAGTGAACAAGAAACACTTGAAACCTTAAAAAGCTGGGTTCGTTCCCAAGCACAATCTATTCTTATTACAGGGCACAAAGATCCTGATATTGATGCCATCGGATCTTGCATCGCATTCAAAAAAGTCTTAGACACCTTCGCCATACCCAACATTGTGTGGTTTGAAGATTCTCTTGAAACGTATGCCACTCATTTACCAAGCTCAAATCAAATCAAAAAAACAATCCCAACCTACCCCATAGATACCCTGATTATTCTAGACAGCCCTCACCTAGGCCGCATTCGAAACCAAGCCGCAATTGAGTCCCTCATTCAAAGGTTCAAACCTATGGTGATTAACATTGATCACCACCCCGACAACACGTTATTTGGAAATATCAACATTGTAAAACCTGGCATATCATCTGTAGGCGAACTTCTTTTCCATATTTTTTCATACTTAAACTGGCCAATATCTTCTGAAACCGCCTCATGTTTGTACGCGGCAATCTCATTCGATACGGGTCGTTTTCTCTTCAGCAATGTCACCGAACGCACATTCCTATCCGCATCAAAACTCTTGCGTGCTGGAGCCAAAGCTTACGAACTTTCTCAAAAAATGTATGAAAACAAAACCCTTCAAACTTTCGATCTTATTCAGATAGCCCTAAGTCGGATGGTCATTGATAATAAAAAAAGATTTGCCTACACAACCCTCCCCATCGATGCTCCTGAAGGAGAAATGAAAGTTATCGATTTTATCCGACAGTTAGGTGGAATCGACGTTTTTGTTGTCTTTTCAGAATCAAAAAATGGGGAAGTAAAACTCAATTTACGATCAAAAGGTGGCTTTAATGTCAGTAAATTTGCTGCCCAGTTTGGGGGAGGCGGGCATGCTTTAGCAGCAGGCATTACCATGCAAGGAACACTTGAGGAAGTAACCCAAACCATTATCCAGCAGCTAGATCAATGTCTATAGACCCACTCCAAGGTCTTCTTTTTATTAACAAACCTGTAGGAATCCCCTCGTTTAAAGTAGTTAAATATGTACGCAGCCTATCTCACGTCAAAAGAGTTGGATTTGCAGGCACCCTAGACCCCTTTGCAAGCGGATTGCTAGTCGTTGCCATAGGGAGATCCTTTACAAAAACCTTAGACGAGTTCTTGGCCCTTACAAAGACCTATCGCGTGATTATGGCCATAGGGATTAATACAGACACCTACGACGCCTACGGAAGCATTACCAAAATCACCCCCCATACGCCAAATCAATCCCAAATCGAAACTACCTTAGAACAGTTTTTAGGAAATCAAATTCAAACCTCCCCCATTTATTCCGCAAAAAAAAAAGAAGGAAAGCGACTTTACAGCCTTGCACGCAAAGGAATAGAGGTTGAGTTACCCACTCAGGAAATCGACATACACGCAATCACACTTTTAAGAACCCATTTCACACAAAAAACACCCCTTATAGAATTCGAGGTAATCTGCTCAAAAGGAACCTACATTCGAAGCCTCGTTCATGATATAGGGCTTAAACTTCAAACCGGAGCCTACACCAAAGATCTCTGTCGTACAAAAATAGGCAATTACGACATCGAAAACAGCATCCATCTTCACCAGCTTAACAAGCATACACTAGAAATGAACCTAAAAAAATGACAGTCACGCCTAAGTTTAAACTCTCCAGCAACCTCACGCCCCCCATTTTATCTCTCGGACTAGGCGTGTTTGATGGAATGCACCAAGGTCATCAGGAAATAGCAAAAGCATGTACAGCCCTACTCACATTTTATCCCCACCCAGACAAAGTTCTAAAGAAAAACATAGGCGCAAAGGCACTATCGACACTTGCAGAGTTACGACACTACTTTCCACATTTGCTTGTTTTACATTTTACAAAAGATATTGCAAAAATGAGTCCAAAAGAATTTTTAGATTCTATTATTTTAACTCAAAAACCAAAACAAATTGTTGTAGGATATGACTTTAAGTTTGGATCCAAAAAAACAGGCGATATTCCATTTTTGAAAAAATGGGCCCTGAAAAACAACATTAAAGTAATTGAAATACCCCCAAAATGCCTTAAAGATAAACCGATTAAAAGCTCTGCAATAAGACAGCTGCTCTTAGACAATAACTTTGAGGAGGCCCTTCAACTTCTAGGCCATTCTTACCTGATCATAGGAACGGTTACAAGAGGGGAGGGACGAGGAAAGAAAATCGGTTTCCCTACTGCCAATTTAAAAGTACCTCGGTACAAACAAATTCCGGAATCAGGTGTCTACTTTGGAAATGTAGAGATCAAGAAAAAATGGCTCCCTGCAATGATCTATATTGGGAAAAAAGGCACTTTCGGCACACATCCACTCGGCATCGAAGTCCATATTTTAAATTTTGAAGGAAACTTATATAAAAAAAGATTGACCATAGAAATACACTATAAAATTCGAGAAGATATGAAATTCCTAACAACCTCTCACCTAATCGCGCAAATTCAAAGCGATATTTTATCTATTCAAAAATAAGCGAACGATACGCTTTTAACAAGGGGTCCACTGACTGATCATTATTCAACAACTGCGTAGCCAATACTTTTCCAAATTGAACACCTTCCTGATCAAAAGAATTAATATTCCAAAGAAACCCTTGAAACATAACCATGTTTTCATAAAAAGAAAGCAAGACCCCCAAAATAAAGGGAGTCAATTGATCCGCAAAAATAAAAGTGGACGGGCGATTTCCAGGAAATTCCTGATGCCCAGAACTTCCTGGGTTTCCAATAGACAAAGCCACTATCTGAGCAACCACATTGGCATTCAGCTTCTCCTGACTTGTCGTACCTTGAAACACCACATCTTGATCTATTTGAGACTTTTTAAACCCAATAAATTGGACAGGAATCACATCTGAACCCTGATGCAACGTTTGGAAAAAAGCGTGTTGACTATCTGTTCCTGATTCCCCAAAAACAACAGGTCCGGTCGAATAAGAAAGCACCTCTCCATAAATATTGACTCGCTTACCATTACTTTCACACTCTAGTTGTTGAAGATGGGCAGGAAACAAAGTCAATGCTTCGCTATAAGGAATCACCGCCCGAGAAGAATACCCACAGACATTCCTCTCATAAACCCCGATCAAAGCAGCCATCAAAGCACTGTTATTTCTCACCTCAGGAATCTTACATGATTCATCCATAGCGTGGGCCCCACTCAAAAAAGACCGTACAGCGGTTTCTCCAAAAACCAATGACAAAACAACTGTCCCTACAACACTTGTTGAAGAATACCGCCCACCAATCGCATGATCTAAATAAAATGAAGCCCCATGCCTCTCTGCCAAATCAAGTTCGCTATCCTTCATTGTCACCACGACAAGGTGTCGATAGAACTCTGACTCAGGAATTCCAGAGACCATGGCATATCGTTTAATCAAAGCCATATTTGCAGCCGTTTCAAGGGTATTTCCACTTTTAGAAACAACTATAAAGAGGGTCCGATGAATATCTACTCTACTCAAAACATCATGAGCATCATCTGGATCCACATTTGAAATAAATTCGACATGTAGCCGAGGCTTTACGATGCAGTGTAAGGCCCTTTGTAAAGCCATAGGGCCCAAATGAGAGCCCCCAATACCCACTTGTACCACAGCCTCAAACAAAAACCCCTGATAAGTCAAAACACCCCCCTCGCTCACCAACCTAGAGAAAGCAAATGCCCTTTCCAGCTCATCCTGATAAAACCCAGGCACGCCAGACCTCGTTTTATGGTGTAATACAGGTCTATGTTCAGTTGAGTTCATTTCATCACCAGATAAAAGACGGGCATATCTTCCAATAAGCTCTTGCTCTTCTGACAATTTCTGGAACAAATCCAAAACAACCTCATTAACCTGAGAAGCCGCATAGGAAAAACTGAGTCCATTTTGGCAAATCACATATTTCCGAACACTCTCGGGCGAAAGACCACGCTTTTGCATGGCAGCCTCTTTAACCTGCTTCAATAGGCCAAAAGCAACCGTTTTATCCAAGTTTTGATATTTTTTAGACACGAAAAGAAAGCTCTTTCATATAGGCAGCCTCTACCAGAATCTGCTGATATCGTTTCATTTTCTGACCCCTTCTCGCCATCATAGCCCCACTCACCTCAAAAAACTTATCCAAGCGCATAGATTCATAACATCCAGACTCTCCCCAGGAAAAAGAATGGATATATCCAGAATGAACTCCAGCCCCCCAAACATGGGCGCTAAACCCTAAAACTGTTCCGGTATTTAATAGCGTACCAATACCTGTTTTAACATGATCCGAAATAATGGATCCAAAAAACACAGCCCCTGTTTTTATTTTTTTGTCTCGCATTTGAACAGATATTTCACCGTAAGTGTTCTTTAAATTAGACGTCGTCGTACCCGCCCCTAAATTAACCCATTCACCCACATAAGAGTTCCCAACGTATCCGTAATGAGCCTTATTCGAATAAGATGAGAATATCGTAGAGCTCACCTCTCCTCCAATCTTACAAAAAGCACCCACAACACAGTTTTTAAGCCTAGCGCCCAAGATCTGAGCACCCGAATCAATAAAAAGAGGCCCTTCTAACCGAGAGCCGGCCTCTATCTTAACATTTTCCCCGACCCAAACCGAACCGTGCGTAGAATCTATATGAACCCCAGGCTCAATAACAGCACTTGAATGAATAAAAACCAACTCTGAGGTCAATTTTTGGATCTGAGAGGGAAGAAGAGCAAGCCCTTTTTCTAGCAACTCCCAGGGATACTCCACTAAAGTGGCCTTTTCCAGGCTAACAACAGGCTCGTTAACCGCTTCTAGCTTTAATCCAAACAACTGGCTAGCATTCATTACCTTTTCCGTCAAAAATAACGCCGCAATTTGTCCATGGAATGAAACAACAAAGGAATCATCAAAAGAGAATCGCTCTAACCATTTTGAAAAAGGAATTTCCAAAACAAGTCTAGCGTTGATGTAAAAACAAGGAACTGACAAGTCTAAAGCATTTACCCTATATTGGGGATAAGTTTCAACAACAGAATTTTTCAGCGTCTCACGACAAAAAAGCCCCTTCAAAGCGACATGCTCAAACTGACCCAATAACGAAATAGAACCTAATCTAAGATCAAAAACAGGTTTCGCCAAAACTAAAGGCTCAAACTGCGCACACCGGTCATCTTCAAAAACAACAATTTCCATCATAGGGTCTATATTAACGACACAATTCAATCAAAACAAGTTCCAAGGCAACCTCTGGACTCAGAGCGCCTGATTTGAGCTCAAAATCTCTTTGATTAAAAAGATCATAAAACGACATTAATCCCGAGAAAGTATAGTGCTTTCGAACAAAAGGAAGCATTTGCTTTACAAAATATGGGTTTTTTCCTAGTGAAGAACCTATCTGAGCAGCATCTTTTCTATCATTAACCATCAAAAGCATTTGAATATAAAACCTAATGGTGGAATGAATAGAAGCCATAATCCGAACAGGATCTTCTCCAGACTCCAGCAACAGCCCCCCACTACTCAGCATATCGGCAAGCCGTTTCTCTTTTATAGACTCATTAAAAGAAAACCATCGGGCACTCGCTCCACCAGAAACAGCATGAATATCTTTAAGGGTGATCTCTTTATTTTGGCCTAAATACACACATAGCTTTTGTATTTCAGAGGACAAACACTGTAAATTTGTGCCCCCCACATAAAACAAACCCAGCAACGCATTCATATCAATTTTAAACCCAAGAGCATCGACTTTAGACCGTATCCAGGCCATAATTTTTTCCTGTTCCCAATCTTTAAAAGGCTGAAACTCTGTTACAAGCGCCTTCTTTTTCAAGACCTGAAACACCTTTTTTCTCTGATCAGCCTTTTCCCCCATCAGCGCAATCACCACACAATGTGACGTGTGAGACACTGCAGAAAGAACCTCTTGAAACAAACCTAACTGGGCATCCTCCAACCCCTTTATTAGAAAAACAGGATTTTTGATCAAAATAAATTTCTTAGTCGAAAAAAGGGACCCATTATTCAAAGAAAACAATATCTTATTAAGATCGGCCCCTTTTCCCTCATAGAGCTCTCTATCCGAGTATTGTATAGACATAGAGTCTATTTTTTCTTGCATCAAAAAAGTCTCTTCCCCCAAAAAATAAAAAAGAGAACCCTCTCCCATATCTAAAACTCCTGATCCACGTAATAAAAACCTTGACTCTGATACCCCAAATTAAAGGTAGCCTGTGTAGTCGCCAACAATGCCTCATATTGAGACTTACTAATAGGAACAACCAAACGAATACGCCGCCCTATTAAAGGCTTAATCATTTTCAGAATATCTGAGTATGAGGCAAATGCTTTTGCCGTCACAATCCGAGGACTTTCTTTCAAATGAGCCACATATTCGCGAATATCCATCTCCTGTACAGAATAATTTCCCAAACCCAAAACCTTGGCGGCCTCTTTTAAAAAAACACATTTTTTAGACTTAGATTCTACGGCAGTTATCCTGTTTTGAGGATTCATAATAGCAAGAATAACAGAGGGAAGCCCTGATCCAGAACCCATGTCCATGACCCGATATCCCTTATTAGAAATGATATTAGCCAAATTTATAGAATCTTGAACATGAAAATCCAATGTGTCATAGGAATGTCGTGAGAAGAGGTTTATCTTCTCATTATAGGCCCTCAGAAGATCTATATACTGCCCGACGAGGAGGTTCTGTTTCACGTGAAACTATTCTCCTCGATCCAAGCGAAGCTTCTCTAAATAGGTCACCAAAATCATAATATCCGCAGGATTAATACCGGCCACTTTCTTAGCATCAAAAAGAGTATTTGGCCTTAATAATTTAAATTTTTCACGGCTCTCTTTTTTCAAACCATGAACAAGATCATAATCAAAATAATCCGGTATCACCTGAGATTCAAACCGAGAAACCTTATCCACATCCTGAGATTGTTTAAGCAAATATCCCTCATACTTAATCTCAACAGCAGCCTTAGAAGCCACCTCTTTGTCTACATCTTTAACAAAACCCTCCTCAATCAATACTTCAACAGTAGCCTCAGGTCTCTTGATAAAGTCATAAATAGGTATTTTTTGATTCAGTGAAAAACGAGAAATGACAGAAGCAGACACCGGCTTCTTCTTCCATTCTTTAACAAAAGAATCAACTTGAGCACGCTGATCATTAACCAAACGGATATGATCTAAAGACAACAATCCGATATCAAAGGCTTTTTGACTGAGCCTAAAAATTGCATTATCTTGACGAAGCAATAAACGATATTCAGAACGAGAAGTTAGCATTCTATACGGCTCAAAAATATTCTTTGTAATAAGATCATCGATCATAGTGCCAATATAGGAGTCCTGACGCTTAAGAACAAAAGCAGGACGACCCTGGGCACTTAATCCTGCATTGATACCGGCTACAATACCCTGACCAGCAGCCTCCTCATATCCAGACGTACCATTAATTTGTCCAGCCAAAAACAATCCCCGTATAGCCCTTGTCTCTAAAGTAGGCAACAACTGATCGGGATAAACAAAATCATACTCAACTGCATAACCAGGCTTCAAAACTTCGACATTTTCTAAGCCCGGCATTGTCTTTAAAAAAGCCTCCTGAACGTCTTCTGGCAAGGACGTATTAAGACCCTGTGCATACATTTCATTGCCATCGCGCGCCTCTGGTTCAATAAAAATTTGATGAGAGGATTTATCCGAAAATCTTACCACCTTATCCTCAATAGAAGGACAATAGCGCGGCCCAACACCCTTAATAACCTTTTGATACATAGGGGATCTATCTAAATTATTCAAAATAACCGCGTGGGTAGCCTCGGTAGTACGCGTCAAATGACAGGAAATCTGATGCTTATAACCCTCGTTATATTGCGTACGGAAAGAAAACCGAAGAAACTCGTCATCACCAGGCTGAGGAGTCATTTTTGAATAGTCAATAGACCGAGAGTCCAAGCGAGGAGGCGTCCCCGTTTTAAGTCGACCCAAACGAAAATATTTAATAAGAGTATCCGAAAGACTTTCCGCGCTAAACTCCCCGACACGCCCACCAGAAAAAGAACACAAGCCAACATGCATTCTGCCCTTAAGAAAGGTACCCGTTGTAATCACAACAGACTTCGCCATATACGCCTTTCCCAAGTCAGTCACCACACCCTTTACGGCGCCCTCTTCAATAATCAAAGAATGAATCATTGCCTGCTTCACATCCAAATTCTGCTGATTACAGACCGTTTTTTTCATATAAAAGCCATACTCGCGCTTATCATTTTGAGAACGCAAACACTGAACCGCCGGTCCGCGGGAACGATTGAGTATTTTTAACTGAAGATATGTTTTATCCGCAGCAAGACCCATCTCACCCCCCAAAGCATCTATCTCTCCCACAATCTGCCCCTTTGCAGCACCCCCTATAGAAGGGTTGCACGGCATCAACCCAATGTTATCAATATTAATGGTAAACATGAGGGTTTTACATCCCAGCCTCGCGCTAGACAAGGCCGCCTCAATGCCAGCATGCCCCGATCCAATCACTATCACATCATATAGGGGCGTAGACATTTTAAATCCCCCAAATTAAAGGGTTAAGAGGTGTATGGTTTGATTTCGCCTCGAACCAACAGAGACCAAGGAAATTTTCACTCCGGCCACTTCCGAGACATATCGAATATAGTTTTTTGCATTTTGAGGCAATACATCAAAAGAAGTGATATTAGAGATATCCTCCTCCCAACCAGGCAACTCTTCATACACAGGTTTACATTGAGAAAAAAGATCTAAGTCTAGAGGAAAATTCTTTAAAATACCCTGAGGGCTTTCGTAATGATTACACACCTTAATGGTCTTGAGTCCATCCAAAACATCAAGCTTTGTAAGACAAATCTCGGTGAGCCCATTTACGCGAATAGCATACCGAAGCACCACCAAGTCTAACCAGCCACAACGTCTAGGCCGTCCCGTTGTGGTGCCAAACTCTGCACCTCGTGCACAAAGGTATTCGCCGGTTTCGTCAGTTAACTCGGTAGGAAATGGCCCTTCGCCTACGCGGGTCACATAGGCCTTATTGACACCAATAATTTGATCAATTTTATGTGGCCCTATCCCAACGCCCATACACGCCCCTCCAGAAACCGGGTTTGAAGAGGTGACAAAAGGATAAGTACCATGATCGACATCCAACATAGTACCTTGAGCACCTTCGAGAATAATATTTTTCTTTAAATCGATGGCCTCATTAATAAACAAAGACGAATCTACAACAAAAGGCTTGAGTCTTTGACCTAATTCGTAGGATTTTTCTATTACAGATTCAACATCAAGCGTAGTAATTCCTGGGAGGTGCGCTGGCCAATTACGCGATCGAATGCGGGAAGCCAAACGATCTTTCGCCAATAAATCAATAACACGAATCCCGCATCGAGAGACTTTATCGGTATAGGCAGGGCCAATGCCACGCTTGGTTGTACCAATTTTCTGATCGCATCGTCCACTTTCTTGCTGACTATCCAGCTGCTTGTGAAAAGGCAAAATAACATGCGCCAAACTCGAAACAAAAAGTTGCCGTGGTGTCACATGAATATGTTGCGCCTTTAAGGTTTCCAGCTCCTGAAAGAAAACCTCAGGATCGATAACCACACCATTTCCAATCACACACTGACAATTTGGGTACAAAACCCCTGAAGGAATAAGATGAAGCTTAAATGTTTTATCACCCACAACAACCGTGTGGCCAGCATTATTTCCGCCCTGATACCTCACCACCATATCTACCTTTTCAGCTAGGATATCAGTGATTTTACCCTTACCTTCATCTCCCCATTGAGCACCCACAATAACTTTTACAGACATGTCATTTCCTCATATACGGTTCGCTAAACCCAAACTCAAAATAGGCCCTACAACGAAGTCGGACCCTAGATTATACCAAATTAAAACAGCCTTATACAAATTTTTTATGCTCCGCAATAAATTGAGGGATATCTTTATATGCCCGAATAAGCCCAATTAAAGGCGGTCGATAGGACAAAACCTCGGGTAAGCGGTCCAAAGAAATGCCCCCGATTGCCACATAAGGAATGTGTAACTGCGAGGCCGCTAAGCTCAAATAATCACAACCAATCCCAACACGACCAGGCTTCGAAGGCGTGTCCCAAATAGGGCCAACACTGACATAATCAACCCCTTCAGATTGAGCCTGAAGCCCCTGCGCTAGGGAATGCGTTGTTTTCCCAATAATTTTATGAGGCCCCAACAACGACCTTTGAACCGAAACAGGAAGATCATCCTGCCCAGAATGAAAACCATCGGCATCTACAGCAAGGGCAATATCTAAATAGTCATTAACAATAAAAGGAATATTAGCCTTTTTAGCAAGCGGATAAAATTCTTTTGCCTTAAAAAACAGCTCTGATTTCGAGGCTTTTTTATCTCGCAACTGAACCAAAGACACCCCCCATTCCAACCCTTTTTTGAGTACATCGATATTGTCAGAAATAAGATAAATACCAGGACAAATATTTTTTTGTGTCAACGTAAGAAGGATCTGTTTTTCAAGCTCATACAGATCATATCTTAGCGACATGTAAAGTGCATTGGAGGTATATTCCTCTAAGACCCTCAAACCTTCCTCGGCGCGTTTAAAATTGGCTTTAAGTAAATCCATCAATGAGTCTCGAGGGCGAGCCACTTCTTTAGCACGCATATCGGCTTCAATTTCTCGAATTTTAAGGTTATCAACAATCCGTTCTTCAGACTGGTTTACTTTTTTTCTCATATCTGACAGTTGATCCGTAAAAGATTTGTGTCTAGACACAAATCGACAATACTCTTCAATCACTCGAAGGCCTTCCGAAATGCGATTCAAATTAGCATCAATAATCTGTGCGTAGTATTCCATAAAGATCCTTTAAAAGGGTATCGGCAGAAGAATCCTCATGGGCACTCGCCGTCAACAGGTCCTGAGGATGACTAAAGTAGGCCTGAATGTCCGAAAATTGAAGTGCTTTTTCTTCAAAATAAACACCGAAGCCTTTTTCTTGAAACACCTTCGCGTTAGCCACTTGGTGATTATCTTTGGAATAAGGATAAGGGACCATAATCACAGGGACGTGGAAAGCTTCAATTTCAGACAACGTCATAGCTCCAGACCGACAAATAACCAAAGCGGCTCGCCGGTAAAGTTCATCCATTTTTTCAAAATAGGGCATGCTTACTATTTTAATTTCAGAATCATCATTGCGATAGACGGTCACTTTAGGCTCATGAAAATGGGCGTCGTAATAAGTTTGCCCTGTCACATGAATCGCAACAAAAGGCTGATGCAAAAAGTACGAATAGTGGTCAAATACGAGCTGATTAAGCGCCATTGCACCTTGGCTTCCGCCAAAAAACAACACAACGGGATGGGCTGGAAAAACCAGCTCTTTAAACAGAGTAAAAACATCATCCTCAAGAAAAAAATGCCGTACCGGATTTCCCGTCACAAGAGCGTCACAAGAAGAAAAATAGGAAAGGCTTTCAGGAAAAGAAAGATATATCTTGCGCGCAAAATATTGCAACATGCGATTGGTTCGACCAGGAATCACATTTTGCTCAAGTAAAAAAACAGGTATTTTAAGGCTAAATGCCGCCATAACAACTGCAAAAGTATAAAATCCCCCTGCACCCACCATCGCCTTTACCGCATGTTTTTTAAGAATATTTCTCGATTTAAAAAAAAGTTTTATAAAAGTGGCAAGTCGCCACTTGGACTCTGGAATTCCTTCATAAGAAAACCCGTATTTCGGAACAATCCGGGAATCCATGCGATGGGTAGACCCTATAAATAAGGGGTTATAACCTTCTAACCGCTGTGCAAGCGCAATAGCGGGGTAAACATGTCCGCCTGTGCCCCCACAAACAAAAACAATCC
>JAHFDB010000069.1 GCA_023249195.1 bacterium
TCTCTGTTATCGCTGACAACGGCCATAAATGGAAAGTCTCCCCTCAACTTTTATCCCAAATTTCCCATGCTCACCACTAATCTTGCCTGTTTTGCAAGGCTGAGGTTGGTGGAGCGGTTAGGTTTTGTCTGGGACTATAAAGCATGAAAAATATGTCCCCAGGTGCATTTTTAAGTGTATTTTTTTTTCTCTGTATCCCAATTGGGTTTCTTTTTATCAAAACAAGAAATTTCCTAATTATCTCTCTATTTCTTGCGGTACTCGGTTGGAAGTTCGGAAAGACTCATGTTGTTTCAAGAGAACACTTGATTATCAATTGGATAGCCAAAATAGGAGTAGCTTTGAATAGATCCTGGGTAATTATTTGGATTGTCGTTTTTCTTTCTGTGCTTATTTTTGGATATTTTTTTGGAATTTAACGATACCTGTTGATATGTAACCGCTCCAAGTGATTGAATAAGAAATCACTCTTTATAAACTTTTATTTTTCTGAAAATTTTCCTCCATATTCTCCAAAGGAGAAAGGGTTTTGCTTCTTTAAAAAACAATTTGAACTGCCGAAACATTCTTTCTGAGTGTTCAACAGGGATGGCCTCAACTTTTATAGGGTGTTGAGAAAGAAGTCCTGTATAAACTGAGCTTTGAATACAGTGAGTTCCAGAATTGTCATTTCCAATATTTGTAACCAAAGATTTCCCGGGATATAGGGTAAGCCTATTATTTAAATAGGCAGAGGCTAGCCACCGAATGGCCCAAGAGTTTACCTTCCCAGAATGATGGTCCAGAAGCATTTTGGTATAAGGATAAGTACCCTCAAAATCAAAATTATAGGAAAGCTTACGCCTTTTTAGCTCTTTATAGAGTTTCAGTGAGTCGTGCTCAAATAAGTCCCAGGCGCGTTTCCAAGTTCCCCACCCCCAGCAATCGGCTCCCCGAATAAAAAAAGTTTCTGGAGCCTCTTCTTTGAGGGGATAACAATATCCGTGAATACAGGCAACCCGATCGTTTTGTGCATAGTATTCAAGTGCTTGATTCATATAGCTTAGAAAATAAGGAGAGGTGACCAAGTCATCTTCTAGAACAATAACACGGTTGTGTATAGCGAGCTGTTCAGTGACGCCAGAAATAATAGACGCGGCTAGACCCAAGTTGGTTTCTCTTCGGATTATGGTAACAGATCTAAACCCATTGAGTAGGTTAAGAAGCCCCCTCACCTTGTTGATGGAGGCCTCATCATGGGGTTGTTTTGCCCCATCAGAATAGATGATTAAGTCGCTGTCTTTAGCCTCTGGATTAAGCTGTAAGGCCGCGAGCGTTTTTTGAGTGTGTTCAAAACGTTTATAGACAAAAAGAATAATAGGCGAAAGGCTTGATCGATTGTCAGACATCTTTATAGTGTAACGCTTTCCATAGTAATTAGGATGTAGATTGTTTTTGCAAATTCTCTTTCTGTAAAGTGTCTGATATAGTGCCACACATGAGATTTTTCTGCACCCTTTTTGACTCAGGTTTTTTCTCTCGAGGGAGGGTGCTTTATGAGTCCCTTGAGAAGTGTTATCAAAAAGAGTTTCACCTCTATGTCCTTGCATGTGATCATATCGGTGATGTGCTTCTCAAAGAGTTAGAGTTGCCACATATGACGGTGATTTCTCTTGTCGATTTCGAAGATCCCGAATTGTTAATAGCAAAGGGTACCCGATCCCAAACAGAGTACTTCTGGACGTGCACCCCTTCTGTTATTTTGTATTGTATCAATCGATTTAAATTGGACATGTGCACCTATTTAGATGCAGATATGATGTTTTTTGCGTCTCCAGAGCCCCTGTTTACCGAAATGGGTTCGGCTTCCATTTTGATTACACCTCATCGATATCTGCCTGCCTATGACCAGTCACGTACAAGTGGCATTTATTGTGTGCAGTTTATGACATTTAGGCGCGACAACAAGGGCCTAAATGCGTTAAGGTGGTGGCGAAATGAGTGTTTAGAGTGGTGTTATAACCGCCAAGAAGAAGGAAAGTTTGGAGACCAAAAATATTTAGACGATTGGCCACAGCGCTTTGAAGGTGTTCATGTGTTACATCATTTAGGCGGTGGGGTGGCCCCTTGGAATTCAGATCGCTATAGGTTTAGCGTTTCTCAAGGAAAACTTTTGGGATTTGATCCAAAAACAAAGACAACTTTTGAGGTGATTTTTTTTCATTTTCATGGCCTTCGATTCTTTGCCTCTCGCACTCAGATTGAAACGATGAAGAGAGATTATTTTTGGATTCAGAAATGCAAAGTTGATCTGGGTCACTATCCTTTGTCAAAGGCCTGCTTAAAAGAGATCTATACCCCCTATTTGAGGGCTCTTGCCGCTATTGAATGTTACCGGCGCCTGGACGTGCACGCGATTGCGCCTGTACAATGGACAATTAAATATTTTCTAAGACTGGCCAAACGGACTCTTTTAGGAGTTTGTCATTATTACCAGTGTACAAGGTTTATGCCCTAATGGCCTATTGGATTGATCTCACTACTGTTTCTGATAACCGAGGGGTTCTTACTGTCATTGATAAGGTTTTGCCTTTTGACATTAAGCGTGTTTATTATATCTATAATGTAAATTCCCCTAGGGGAGGGCATCGGCATATACGCACGATTCAAGCCCTTATTTGTATTAAGGGCCACTGTGAGGTGTTTGCACATGATGGCAGCACAAAACAGACTTTTTTCTTGAATAACCCCTCTAAATGTTTGCTAATTGAGCCTAAAGATTGGCATACGATGGATAGTTTTAGTGAAGATGCTGTGCTCTTAGTTATTTCATCTGATCACTACGATCGCAAGGACTATATCGATGCTCCCTACCCCGACTAAGTCTATACCCTATGAAGATCTAAAGGGGGTCAATGCGCCTTTTTTTGATAAACTCCGCGCTTCTTTTGATAGAACATTAACCAGTGGGTGGTATGTTCTGGGTCAAAATGTATCCGACTTTGAAGCTGCTTTTGCAGCTCATAATGGGGTTCGTTTTTGCATTGGAGTCGCATCTGGACTTGATGCGTTAACGTTGTCTTTGGTGGCTTTGAATATGCCAAAAGGAAGTGAGGTTTTGGTTCCATCCAATACCTATATTGCGTCAATTTTGTCGATTTTGCAGGCTGGCTTAGTCCCTGTTTTGGTCGAACCGGATTCTGTTACCTATAATCTGGATCCTCTTAAAATTGAGTCGGCCATTACTCCTCGGACAAAAGCGATGTTGCCTGTTCATTTATATGGAAAACCCTGTGATATGGGATCTTTGATGGCATTGGCAAAGACCCATTCGTTGTATGTGGTCGAGGATTGTGCGCAAGCACATGATGCTGCTTTTCAAGGTCAAAAAGTGGGTACCTTTGGAGACTGCGGGGCTTTTAGTTTTTATCCAACAAAAAATTTAGGGGCTTTAGGCGATGCCGGGGCTATTCTAACGAATAGTGCAGAGCTGGCGGCCAAGTTACGCCAGCTTAGGAATTATGGATCTTCAAAAAAATATCATAACGACTGTATTGGATTTAATTCGCGATTAGATGAAGTTCAGGCTGGTTTTTTGAATGTTAAGTTGCCTTTCTTAGAGAATATTTCTACCCATAAAAGACAGCTCGCGGATCTCTACAAAAAGGGGCTTTCGTCTGTGCTTGTGAAACCAAGTCTTCAGCCCGAAGCCTATGATGTGTTTCACATTTACAATATTTTGACACCTAAGCGGGACGAACTTAAGCTATATTTAGCCGAACAAGGCATTACGACCGAAGTTCATTACCCTGTAGCCCCACATTTTCAGCCGGCATTAAAGGATATGTTTCCCCATGCGGCTTATCCTATTTCTGAGAAAATCCATGCACAAACATTAAGTCTACCCATTTCTTACACCCATACGCAAGAGGATATTGAAAGAGTCGTAGAGGCTATAAATAAGTTTGTTAGAATATATTGTATTTAATAATGCAGTAAATCGCCCGAATCCCATCTTTCCACCCAATTTTTTTTCCTTCTTGATAGGTTCTACCGTAATAGGAAATGCCTACTTCAAAAATTCGGCAGTCTTTTTTTGCTAATTTTGCGGTGATTTCAGGCTCAAACCCAAAACGGTCTTCTTCGATAGGAATGGACTGAATGAGGTCTCTTTTAAAGGCTTTATAGCACGTTTCCATATCCGTCAAATTGAGGTTCGTAAACATATTTGAAAGAAGGGTTAAAATACCATTGCCCACTCGATGCCAAAAATAGACCACCCGATGGGGCTCTCCCCCCATAAAGCGCGAGCCATAAACCACATCTGCCTTCCCTTTGGAAATAGGCTCTATCAATTTAGGATATTCTTGTGGGTCATATTCTAAGTCGGCATCTTGAATAATGACAACTTCTCCAGTTGCCGCCTGAATGCCTGTTCTAAGTGCCGCACCCTTGCCTCTATTTTGAGTATGGTAAAGTATTTGTGAGACTTTGGGCTGAAGCATCTGAAGTTTCTTCCGAGTGCCGTCTGTAGAAAAGTCATCGACAATAATAATTTCTTTGTTAGGATAGGGGGAGGCTAAAACGGCATTGACGATGTCTTCAATAGTGTTTTCCTCGTTGTAGCATGGGATAATAACCGATAAAATCATTTTTTTAGTATATCAAATATCAGGAGGGTATATCCATCATTATTTGCATTATTGGAACAGGATATGTGGGCCTAGTCACAGGAACTTGCCTCGCTGAGTTGGGAAATAGCGTCTATTGTGTGGACAAAGATGAGACGAAGCTGCACCTTCTATTGCAAGGGAAATCTCCCATTCATGAACCCGGGTTAGAATCGCTGTTAACTAAGAATATCAAAGCAGGACGCCTTCATTTTACGGCAGATTTATCAAGCGCTGTTGAAAAATCACAGATTATTTTTATTGCGGTAGGAACCCCTCAGAGTGAGTCTGGTGAAGCCGATATTTCTAATGTTGTTGCTGTTGCAAAAGCCATTGGAAATGCTGTTTTAGAAAAGCCTCAACCAGGATATAAGGTTATTGTGAATAAAAGCACCGTTCCGATCGGTATGGGAAAAATGGTGGAAGATATTCTGTTAAAATTGGGGGTCGCGAATAAAACGTTCGGAGTTGTTTCCAACCCTGAGTTTTTACGTGAAGGCTCGGCGGTGTCTGACTTTTTGAAGCCCGATCGCATTGTATTGGGCAGTGCTGACCCAGAGGCGTTAGAGGTGGTCAGCAGCTTATATGAGCCCCTCTACCGAATTGAAGTCCCTATTCTTAAGACAGATCTAGAAACTGCGGAACTGATTAAATATGCCTCGAACGCGTTTCTAGCCACTAAAATTTCTTTCATTAACGAAATGGCTTGCTTATGTGACCTTGTGGGGGCAGATGTCCATCAGGTTGCCAAGGGCATGGGAACAGATCATAGAATAGGGAAATATTTTTTACATCCAGGCCCTGGCTATGGAGGGTCATGTTTTCCTAAGGATACCCAAGCATTAATTCACATTGCTAAAACAGTTGGATATAATCTCAAAATTGTAAAAGCTGTAGAAGATGTCAATTATGCTCAAAAGAGGGTTGTTGT
>JAHFDB010000034.1 GCA_023249195.1 bacterium
TGTAGAAGATGTCAATTATGCTCAAAAGAGGGTTGTTGTTGATAAAATTATGTCCCATTTTGGAAATACTCTCACGGGTAAAACCTTCGGCATATTAGGGTTGACCTTCAAGCCAGACACAGATGACATGAGAGAATCTCCTTCCTTAGTGATTATCGAGGCCCTCTTGCATGCAGGGGCTTCCGTACAGGTGTATGATCCTGCTGGAATGGATAATTGTCGTCAGATGGTGAGCTCAGAAGTACAGTTTTGTTCCGATGTTCCCTCTGCTTTGAATCAGGCGGATGCTATGGTGCTTTTAACCGAATGGAATGAATTTTTGGAGCTTGATTTTGAGGCTGTAAAACATGGACTCAAGCAACCCGTTATCTTTGACGCACGCAACGTCTATGATCCGATTAAAATGAAGCGCCTAGGCTTTATTTATTTCGGTATCGGGCGCGGGTAATCGACCATAAGCCTTATAGGCCATATAGCCTAGCAGAAAGCAAAAATAAGGGAATCCGATAGGAACGGGTGTGATCATCAAAAACGTAATAGCCACCGCTAAGATAGTAGCGGTTCTTTTCCTCTGGGGGTAAAGCTTAAAAGCAAGCCAAACGACAACCAAGATAGGAATGAGACCTACCATTCCGAGTTCAAACAAGACACTTCCATAGCCCGATAAAATTTTTGTGCTAATAATACGTAAATTGATAATGCCGAGTCTTTCTGCTTCCTGATGGCTATAGGGAACCCAGGCAGATAACCCCCTGGGGATACCATAATGGGTCAAGAAGCCTCTAAACGACCCCTCTAGTCCAATGTAGCGGTCTAATAGACTGGCATCTTTGAAAATAACTTGAGCGGGATCTACTTTAAAGCTATTGATAAGGGAAAATAGCCTGGATCCTTCAAACAATTTGGAAGTGACTATTTTGTAAAAAAGGGTTAAGGAGATTGGGATGGAAATGAGAGTATAAAAAGACCCATTAATAATAAAGACAACAATAGCAATCAAGAGGATAATAAGCAGAGAAACAGATGATTTTGCAAAAAAGAGAACCTGTATAAGCAGAAGGACAATAGGCCATTTTTTTTTGGGACTTTCTATATAGAAAAAAATCATAAGAAAGAGGCAAACCGTTCCATAAGTACTCGGTTCTGGGGAAAGCCCTCCACACCCTCTAGAGAGGCTATGCACGGAACTAGCTCGAGTCAACAAAAAAGAGAGAAATGGCCTGTAGAAAAAGTATTGAATACACCCAACAGTGAACCATACCACATTGGTTATGCTGAGAATTGTAAGGAGAGATTTTTGACGTAATTTGAGCACCCAATAGGTTGCCGCAGGTATAAAAAACAAGCTCATATAATGAATAATTGCTCTAAATCCATCCTTGTCAAAGGGGAAAACACAAGCTAGAAAGATAGAAAAAATAAAGGGGATAAAGAGAAATAAAAGTGGCCCTGGAAGCTTTTTCTCTCTCATGATAAAAAAAAGCGAAAATGCGAATAAAAAGGCCCATGGTTGTGTGTCCATTCCGTTCCGAAAAGAGGTTGTAAACGGAAAAAAACAAAAGAAAAAAAACAGGCCAGTCAAAATCTTATATAAGAATAGTTCGAATGCCGGACTCATTAAAGGCTGTTTTTGCATGGCATTTATGTCCGTTTTTTAAATTCTTTAAGACAAAATTTAACCCAGAGGGCGAGCCTGGTTCTAAAATAGAAGTAACGTTTCCAAAGCCATTGAAGCAGGGTCAGGTTCTTGTACGTTTTCCATACCGAATTCCATTCAGTAAAGGTCAAAAATCTTTGCTGATCAGAGATCCCCCCAGAAGAAACTTGGGCAAGTGCAAGCGGAATATAGTCAAAGAGACGGTTGTCTTGAATAAGAGTGACATAGAAATGATAATCCGAACCAATTTTATACGATAAATCAAAAGGATATTGTAGATGCCATTCTTTTTTGCTCAGACTTCCTTGGTGACAAAAAGTCATCCCCTGCCAAAGCATTGTCAGGGGCTTGGCTTTGACCAATCGAGTAGCGCCTGAATCTGCTTTGACGATCACATCGGTATAAATCACATCAGCTAAGGAAGCTTTTGAAGCCAGTTCTGAAAAAATGGTAGGCGCGGTCAATATATCTCCCGCATTTAGAAAGTAGCAGTAGTCCCCTGTGGCCTTTTGAATGCCTTTATTCATGGCGTCGTAGAGGCTTAAATCGGGCTCACTAATCCAATAAGCAAGAGAGGTTGTATATTTCTTGATAATGTCTACCGTCCCATCGACCGACTTTCCATCAATCACAATCACTTCTAAGTCTGTGTAGGTTTGATTGAGTGCGCTCAGAAGGGTTTCTTCAACCGTATCTTGGGCATTTAACACAGCAATAATAATGCTGATGCGAGGAGAAATCATGGTGGGCGCTATCATACAGGAGACCCCCTCAAAATTCTATGTGTTTCGTTTTTTTTAGAGGGGGGAATACTGTAAAATAGCCAGAAATTTAGAGCTTAAACTAGATTTCTGAGAGGGGGGGCTTGTATGAAAAAGGGGGGAATACCTCAGGGTATGTCAAAGATACTGTATCAGTTAAACAGACACATTTTAAAGGTTAAACAGGATTTTGAATATTTTTTTTTCTTCGATGTTTAAACCTTTTCTAAATGTGGAATATCCGGTTCTACCATCGGTTTGACCTTATGTACGATGGATACATTCTATAGACACAGTGAGGAAAAGCATGAGAAAACCTTTGGTATTATGCATTGGATGTTCCAATGAAGCGCTTCAAGTTTCTCTAGACGGGTTAAAAGATCAGTATACGATTCAGTTTCTTTCAGATACCGTTTGTCTTGAAGAAAAACTGAACATCTATGGATCTTCTGTTCGATTTGTTTTGATTGATATTGGAGACCCGCAAGCAGGGGATCTTCTCCGGTGGATTGGAGAAGCTTATTTGAGTATAGAAGTCATAGGCTATTCTTTAAATTCTGACACTACTCAGGCAATTTATGCTATGAAAAATGGGGCCATAGGCTGCATAGAAGCCCCCTTTTCTTCAGAAAAGATGCGCGCCTGGTTTGAAGATGAAAAAAGAGCCACTGTCTCTCAAAAAATCGAATGGGGAATACTTCATCAGTTTCCACGTGCTTTTTCACTCCGTCACTCTTTGATGTTGGGATATGAGTATTTAAAATACCATCAAAAAAAAGGACTTTTGTTGAGCGCCGATCAATTGGAAGAGTGTTGTGGTATATCTAAAAGCGACCGAGAGTTTTTTCCTAAAGAATCCTTGCGCGCTATCTTTGAGGACATTTGCTTAGGTCTGGACGAACACCGTAAAATAGCAAAAGTTTTGCTTGGAATACACGATGCCCATCCGCCGTGTGAGGGAACTTATTGTGTGATTATTCCAGAAGCCCTTGATCTTCTCTCAGAAGTCATTCAGCGGGAAAATTATCTTGACATTGCGGTGCTTCCCTATTCTGAATGTCAGGTCATTTCCGAATTAAAATCAAAACATGCCCACCTATTTAGCGTTGTTGTTCTGTCTCCAGATGCTTCTCTGGAAGAGGTGACGAGGGCCTTCCAGGCTGGGGCGGACGAGGTTATCGAGCACATGGAGGAGGGGGCCTCACTGTCAGAAAGGGTCGCTCAATGGAGTGAACAGCAATTTATTAAGCGCTTTACGCCCCTATTAAGTCAAAAATATGTTGTCAAACATGCTAAGTTTCCCTTTCGATCCACAATGGCGCATATGCTGTGTACAGAGAAAATGAACCGTGGAGACATCTTTCAGATGAAAGATCTCTACTTATTTTTTCCTGAACTTCAAAATGCACATATTCCAGGAGATGTTGCGATTCCAAAATCGATTATTCAAAAAGGCATTGCTCTGTTTGTAAAAGACATGTTGAAATCTTTGCCCTATTTCACGGCATGTATTAACATTCCGTGTTAAGGTTACTTTATCGCTAGAAAACCAAAAAAATGATGCCATTGAAACACGGGCTCTATCATAGAAGCTTTTTGAAAGAGAGCCATTGTGTCTTCTGAAGTGTAGGGAATAAGCACCGTTTGGAGGGCTGCCTGTTTGCGGGAAATTTCATCTGGAGTATAGCCTTGTTTTCTCTTGAACTGGTGATACAAATCTTGCCAGAGAGGCTCAAGCGCGCTGTGCTTGGGTTTGATCTTTTCAATAACGAAGATCGCCCCTCCCGGGAGAAGGGTTTCAAAAAGAGATTGAACCAACGAAACACGGTTTTGAGGGCGGATAAATTGCAAGACCAAATTTAAAATAATGACCGAAGACACAGGGAGTTGAATAGGCTCATTGAGATCTGTATTTTGAAATGTCACAACGGGGATCAACCCCCTACACAATTTTGTTGCTTGTTGGAGCATAGAAGGACTGTTATCTATTCCCAAAAAATGGGCTGTAGACAATGAGGGATTAGCCGCTAAGGTGCGTATCGTAAGCCCTGTAGAACAACCTAAATCGATAATAGAGGTATTCGGTTTATAAAAATGAGGTGCCAGATCTGCAATGAGCGTCTGAATGTGACTATAGAAAGGAACACTTCTCGAAATCATATCTTCAAAGACGTTTGCCACAGCCTCATCAAATTGAAAAGGTTGATCAGGGCGGTAGTGAGGATCTTGGAACAGGGTGTCTCGTGGCATCATTTTATATTATTCCATGTTTAAGGGTTAAATTGTAGAATGGCAAGCCTTCATTACTGTTGGAAGGAGTCCACTAAGTGCGGATTTTTAAGTCTTTTGTGTGTTTGGTACTGGGGAGTGTGTTTATGATTCATGCAGCACAGGATATTTCTGAATTTACGCTCGACAATGGGTTAAAGGTGTTTTTAATCGATGATCCTTCGGCCTCCTATGTGACCTGTCGGACCTATGTGCGAACGGGCTCGATCAATGAAGCGGCGTTTTTAGGGGCTGGGGCCTCTCACTATCTGGAACACCTGTTGGCAGGAGGAACAACCACAAAACGGAAGGAAGAGACGTATAAAAAGCTTATTTCATTGTTTGGAGGGGCTTTTAATGCCTATACAACCGCGGATCACACGTCCTACTTTATCAACACCCTCCCTAAAGATGCTCCCGAGGCGATTTCTATCTTATCCGAGTGGATGTTTGACTCTGCCTTCGATGAAAAGGAATTCAATCGAGAACGAGATGTCATTATCAAAGAAATTGAAAAAAACGAGGCTAATTTACACCGAAAATTTTATCAGTATGCCCAAGAAAGTTTTTATAAATATAGCCCACAGGGATACCCCGTCATTGGGTACGTTGAAAATTTCAAAAAACTGAATATGACAGACATTCAAAGCTACTATCGCACCCAATATGTGCCCTCGAATATGGCCTTGATTATTGGAGGTAATATCGATAAAGCCGCCATTATGGCCAGGATTCAGGCGACATTTGGACAGGTTCCCACGCACGCAACCCCTCGCTCGGCTTATGTGGCCGAACCGATTCCCTTTTCGCAGCGCAGTATGACCTATGAAGGTGATACGCATGTCACTTACTTAAGTGTGCGGTTTCCAAGTGTAGATATTTATTCCCAAGAATTATCTGCTATTGATTTATTAGAGTTTATTTTGGGTAAAGGCGAGGATTCGCTTTTAAATAAAACATTGGTTCTTAAGAAAAAACTGGCTTACTCTGTAGGGGTTTCTTCGTATACCCCTGCTAACTCAACAGGTTTTTTTGATATTTCCTTCGAGACCGATGAAAAAACCATTGAGCCCCTCAAAAAGGAGCTTTTTCAAATTTTAGCCACTATTTCTAAAGGGAAATTAGACGAAAAAATGATTGCCAAGGCAAAAAAACAAAAATTAGCAGAAGATATTTTATCTATTTCAACGATCGAAGATAAGGCTGAAAAGCTGGGTCAATCGTATATTTATGGCTATTCAAAAGATTTTTTTGATCACTATATCAACCGGTTTAAGGGCGTAACCAAAGCGCAGGTGATATTGGCTGCAAAAACTCATTTTATTCCTGAACATGCAACGATCACTATTTTAAGGCCAAAACAAGAGATAAAATCTTCTCGAAATATAGAAACGTTCAGTTCGATTTTGGTCAAAAAACCACGGTTAATAAGCCTCAAAAATGGTATTCGAGTGCTTTTGTATCATGATACATCTTTGCCGAAGGTGCATGCCAAAGTGTTTGTGATGGGGGGCCTTCGTGCAGAGGCTCCGACTCGCAATGGAGTAGGTATGCTGCTGTCCGAGATGTTGGGAAAAACATCCGCCCACTATAGCAAATCACGTATTTTTGAGCTCATCGAAGGCAATGGGGCCCATATGGGCGCTTCGTTAGGGGTTCACACCTTCTATTACAGCCTTGAAACAGTCAGCGACGATTTCGAGGCCCTTTTTCCTGTATTTACGGACACTTTTTTACATCCTAAATTTGCAAAGTCGGACTTGGAAGAATCAAAACGCAAGCTTACAAAACGTTTGTCACAACGTGAAGACGACTGGTATTCCAATGGTTCCTATCAGTTTAAAAAACAGTTTTTTGGAACCCACCCTTACGGACTTTCTGCATTAGGCGAACCCCAATCCGTATCAGGACTAACCTGCGAAGATATTCAATCTCATTATCACTATATGATGAATCCCACCCAAATGGTGGTAAGTGTTTTTGGTGATTTTGACGAAGAAAAAATTCTGAAACAGATTGAAGAACAATTCTCCTCTGTTAAACCCAATCCAAAGGGCTTCAAAGCTTTTCAGGTTATTCCAAGAGATCGTCATACAAAAAAAATCGAGAAAGTGATCTCTATTCAGCAGGATGTAGCCGCCTTGTTTATTGGTTTTGACTCGACCACTTTTAAAGAAAAAGAAGACTCTCTAAAACTAGACCTAGTAGACGCTGTTTTAACCGGAGCCCATTATCCCGGGGGGCGTTTACATACTCAATTAAGAGAAAAAGGCTATGTCTATATGGTGCACGGCAATAATGTGGCCGGTCTTGAACCAGGCTATGTCGTGTTGTGTGCCCTCACCAGTGCGGACAAAATAGACTCGGTCAAAAGCATTATCTTTGATCATATTAAGGACATTCAAGAACACCTCATTACCGATGATGAATTCACGCAGGCCATTGCCCAGTTGCACTTCTACAACAAGGATCGGATAGCCTCATTGGAAGCCCTTGCCGTAATTACTGCAACCGATGAACTGTATCAAAACGGATACGATTATTTCACACAATTTGATAATCAGGTGCGCCTTCTCACCAAAGAAGATGTTCAAACAGCAGCAAAAGCCTATTTAAAAAACCCCCAAATTTTTCAGTTTATTGGCAAGAAAGAATAAAAATGAACCTTATTTCTCAACTTTTTCTTCATCTAGACCACACCCTTCCCTTGGTATTTTCACTGTATGGAAATGGGGTGGTGGCGTTTTTATTTGTGATCATTTTTTGTGAAACAGGGTTGGTTTTTCTTCCTTTTTTGCCTGGAGATTCCCTATTATTTGCCAGTGGCGTGTTGGCAGCCGGTTCAAGCTTAAGCGTGTGGGTGCTTTGGGGCGTTTTAGCCGTTGCAGCCCTATTAGGCGACAGCCTCAACTATACTTTAGGGCGATTTTTTGGACTAAAGTTATTAACCCATACAAAGTGGGTCAAGAAATCCTCTCTAGAAAAAGCCAAACAGTATTTTGACACAAAAGGAAAAAAAGCCATTATCTTAGCCCGATTTATCCCTCTGTTTAGAACTTTTGTGCCTTTTATCGCAGGAATTAGCCATATGTCCTACCGTCGGTTTAGCTTTTATAACATGGCTGGAGGAATTATTTGGACCGGGATATTTTTATTGAGCGGCTATTTTTTTGCCGATATCCCCTTTGTCAAAGCCCATTTTCCTATCGTTATTTTGGTCATTATGGGCATTTCGATGGTGCCTCCGGCGCTAGATTTTATAAAAGCATGGGCCCAGCGTAAAAAGAGCTAGCTTCTGTTTAAGGCCATAATTAACTGAAACAATCGGCTATACCGCATTTTATCAAACTTAAATACCAATCTATATTTATCGTAAAAATCCTCTGTATCTTGTGCATACTCACCTGGGGAATAAAGGGTATAGTGGCCATCAAGTAAGAGATCCGAAAAAGTTGCCATCGTAGTGCTGAGATACGTGTGAGAAACGGTCTGATTAAGGCGAATAATCGCAGAATCTTGGATATAGCGAATGGAATGGTACACACGATAAAACTCTAAAATGCAAGAAACACAGTCATCCACCGTCCGAGGAGCTAGAAAAAGAGACATATCTTCCGATGAAATATACCCATGGTTTAAAAGTTCTTTTTCAATAAACTGTTGCCAACTTTTCCAATAGGTACTGGTCTCATCTGCCAAAAGCAAAAGGGGACGTGGTGCACAGCGCCCCGTTTGAAGCAGAGTGAGTAGTTCAAATCCTTCGTCATGAGTACCGAACCCTCCTGGAAACAAAATGGTGGCATCAGACTCTCGCATAAACGTGAGTTTTCGATTGAAAAAATATTTAAAAGAAATCAGTTTGGTTGAATGTGCAATGTAAGGGTTGGGCTCTTGTTCAAAGGGAAGGCGTATATTAACCCCAAAACTCATATCGGACTCAGATCCGCGATTCCCAGCTTCCATAATGCCAGGACCTGCCCCTGTGATGACCATAAACCCCTTCTGCGTGATTTTATGGGCAAAGTCTTGTGCCATTTGGTAATTGGGATCGGTCTCTGGGGTTCGGGCGGACCCAAAAATGCATACCTTGCGGACATCTCGAAAGGGTCCAAACAATTGAAAAGCCCTTCGAAGCTCTTTTAGAGTAGTGTGTACAATGTTTAAATCGTGCTTGTCTTTTGCCTCTTGAGTGAGGGAAGTGACCCAGTACACCATTTCTTTTAATTGTGTTGAATGAGCACTGTTGGAGGCTTCTTGGAGTATATCAAGGAGGTCTTTCCATTCAATATTATGACTAGGTTCGAGAGATTGCGGTATAACACTCATTTTTTATCCTTGCATAGAAAGTCTTTTCTTTATGGTCTTGTATCCAGTATAATCCAAAACCTGATGACCTCAAACGTTTTAACTCAAAAGCCACATATTCTTGAAATAACCCTTGAGGAACTCAAGGCCATTGTAGCAACATTGCAACTCAAACCCTTTATTGCAACTCAAATTATGGAGTGGGTTTATCAGAAATGTGTGTGTGATTTCGCCTTGATGTCGAACATCTCTAAGGCCAATCAAAAGACTTTATCTGAGGCTATTGAAACAAAATGGGGCGAAAAGATTGATGTTCTTCCCTCCAAGGATGATTTGGCACTCAAACATATTTTTTATCTCAATGACGATGCAAAGGTCGAGGCTGTTGTTCTAAAAGAAAAAACATATAACACTCTGTGCGTTTCTTCTCAAGCCGGATGCCCTGTCGATTGCAAGTTTTGTTTAACGGGTGTTGTTGGATTTAAGCGGAATTTACAGACCTATGAAATTGTAGGTCAAATTTTCTCGGCTCAGAAACAAGGACACGCTATTTCTCACCTTGTTTTTATGGGAATGGGAGAGCCCTTGCTTAACTTTGACAATGTCTTTAAGGCCATTCGCATTTTAAATGCAGAGTATGGGTTTAATATTAGTAAGCGTAAAATGACCGTGTCTACCTCGGGGTATTTAGCGGGAATCGAACGTCTGATTAAAGAGGATATTCACATTAACCTGGCTTTCTCTGTCGGATGCGCAAACCCTCAAAAACGAGAGCTTCTAATGCCGATTGAAAAGCGTAATCCTCTGACGGAGGTTTCCCAGGCCTTACATCGGTATCAAGCATTGCATAACCGCAAGTTGACATTAGAGTATACGCTATTAGAGGGTAAAAATGATTCTCATCAAGACATTCGAGAGCTGTGTGCACTGGCCAAGTATTTATCCGCAAAAATCAACCTGATCAATCTCAATCCCCATCCCAAGATCCCTTTTAAGCCAATTTCAACAAAAAGTCTGCATCAAATCAAAGAAACCATCGAAAAAGCAGGTGTTCCAGTGACCGTTCGATTCAAAAAAGGCCAAGATATTTCCGCTGCGTGTGGGCAGTTGGGTGAAAGTTATCTTTAAAAGTCTATAGTGATATTTTTTAGCTAGGTTTTCTTCTTTTTTTTGCTAATTCTCTTTGGACTCTGAGATGATCTTCATAGGTTGTTGTAAATAAATGGCCCCCTTCTTGGTCAGCCACAAAGAATAAATAGGGGCTTGCTGCAGGATGCATGGCTGCTTTGAACGAAGCAGCCCCTGGGGCTCCAATCGGAGTAGGGGGAAACCCTGCATGAAGATAGGTGTTGTAGGGCGAATCCACCTTGAGATTGCTATATACAACAGGGCTGCCGATGCTTTTCCCCAAAGCATAAAGTACCGTAGGATCTGAGGCAAATGCCATCTTTTTGTGATAGCGATTATAAAAAACAGAGGCAATAAAGGGCATTTCATTGCGCTTATGAGCTTCACTTTCCACAATCGAAGCCATTGTCACCAATTCATGAAGTGTAAATTTCTGCTTGATATTGCTGGTGCTGTTGGCCCACTCTCTGGCAATCTTTTTATCAAACTGAGCGAGAAAGGCATTTACCATCACAGAGACATCCACACCCTTGGCAAAAAGGTAGGTATCTGGGAAAAGATAACCTTCCAAGTTGGAGGTTGGAACCTGTGCTAAAAAGGTGTATTTTTCAAGAAAAATAGGCTTGGCATTGTGGGCAAATTTGACAAAAACAGCCTTGGTTGTTAATTGTTTTTTTTCTAAAAGCTCGCCAATTTCTGGCAGCGTCAACCCCTCTGGAAGGGTCACTCGGACAAGCATCCCTGCCGATTTTTCTTTCCCCAAAATAGAGGCGATTTTTGCCATAGATTGAGAAGGGCTTAGTACAAAAAAACCTGCCCGCATATGACGATCGATGCGATGTACGCGCGTGTAAAATCTAAAAATTTCTTGATTGCGAATGAGATGGTGTCGAAACAATATAGCGGAAATCACGCGTGTATTTGTTCCATAAGGAATAGCCACAGTCATGGGCTTTTTTTCAGCGGACATCGGAGCATAAATGACATAGCTCATAGACAACAAGACACCCAAAAGAACCACTAAAAGGATGCCCTTGAATTTACGGTTTCTTCTGGGAAAGTGGTCGATCCAGTCAACAATAGACAGGGCTGTTTTTATCCAATAAGAAGCGGGTTTTTTTGAGCTGCTTTTTTTTCGAGCCATCTGGCTATTATACCTCCTGTGCTTGCTTCGCCCAACACTCTTGAGATATACTTACTCTTTTGATACTTCTGTAAAGGGGCGGTTAGCTCAGTTGGTTAGAGCACTTGCTTGACATGTAAGAGGTCGTTGGTTCGATCCCAATACCGCCCACCATCCGCGCCACGGCGATCATCCCTATTTTCCTACATAGAATAAACCTGTTATAATACGCGTCCCAATTTACAGCGCGTTATCACAAGGAGGCTTTTTTATGGCAACAAGTACCAAAATATCCTATGTTCATTGCATTCACGGCATGATTTGGCAGACATGTGCTGCATGTAAAGACAAAACAGAGCAGAATATTTTAGCCGAGCTATCCCTTCAAAAAGAAGAACAAAAAATGAACCTCATTTACGATTATCAAGAACCTATTTCTGGAACAGATTCAGAAGACACTGACTTGGCGTATGACATGGAAGATATGGGAATGTAGCTCTGCTTTCCCTATTGATACCGGATTCTATTCAAAAGTTGTTGAAAAGCCTCTGTGATGCAGGGGCTTTTCCCGTTTTAGTGGGTGGTTTTGTCCGTGACTCTTTGCTTGGAATACCCTGCGATGATATCGATATTGAGGTGTATGGGGTACCTTCGCTGGAGGCCTTGCTTGCCCTGTTGAAAAAATGGGGAACGCCCAGTGGGATGGGTAAGTCATTCGGTGTAGTTAGGCTCAATATGGGACAATATGATCTAGATTTTTCTCTTCCGAGAACAGAAATAAAAATAGGGGAGGGGCATCGAGATTTTTCTGTGAAGTCAGATGCTCATCTAAGCTATCCACAAGCAGCTTCCCGTCGTGATTTCACAATAAATAGCATTGGATACGATCCCATGTCACATGTCTTTTTAGATCCTTTCAATGGGCGAGAAGACCTTCGGAAAAAAAAACTACGCCATATTGGACCCGCGTTCTCAGAAGATCCCTTACGGGTGCTTAGAGCAATGCAGTTGTCCGCGAGACTACAGTGTGACATTGACCCTGACACGATCAGGCTGTGTCAGAATGTGTCACCCAAAGACCTTCCCAAGGAACGTCTTTGGGAGGAATTTAAAAAACTTTTTTTAAAAGCCTCAAAACCTTCTTTAGGTTTGGTTGCAGCGGATAAGTTGGGAATTTTAAAGCTTTTCCCTGAATTAAAAGCCCTTCAGGGAGTTCCCCAGAGTCCCAAATGGCACCCTGAAGGGGATGTATGGGCACATACCCTAATGGTTCTAGACGAAATGGCCGCACTCAAGCCTGAAGAGCCTTCTAAGGCATTGATACAGATGATGGCCGCGCTTTGTCATGATTTTGGAAAACCTCAAGTGACTCAGAGAGAGCAGGGGCGCATTCGCAGTATTGGGCACGAGCAGGCAGGAGTTGCGCCGACAACCACTTTTATTCAAAAACTAACTCTCGAAAAGGGGCTCCTGGAAAAGGTGATTCCCCTGGTTAGAGAACACATGATGCCTGGAAATTTATATGCCGCAGATCTCAAAAAAAAGGTGTCGTCCGCGGCTATTCGTCGTTTATCCTTGCGAGTGCCCATCGATGACCTTCTTATTTTGGCCAAGGCAGATTATTGGGGGCGAACCACCGAAGCCTCTAGGCTTAGGCAGTTTCCCGCAGGAGAGTGGCTTGAGACTCAGGCAAAGTACTATCAGGTGCTTCACCATCAGCCCCAGCCTTTTTTGACAGGGAAACACCTGATATCATTAGGTGTATTTCCTGGGCCAGAAATGGGACGGTTGCTTAGAAAAGCCTTTAAAAAACAAGTAGAAGGAGACATTGTTTCTACAGAAACGGCACTTCGATGGGTAAAAGATCACCTATCCAGACAAAAGTGACAATGATATAGTGATTCTAAAATGAACATTAAAGAAATTTTCTACTCGTTTCAGGGAGAAGGTCCCCTCGTCGGTTACCCTCAAATTTTTATTCGTTTTTACGGATGCAACATTCACTGCGCCTATTGTGACGAACCTGATTTCGTTAAAGACAAGCACAACTACACGGTGGATAGGGTTCTTGAAGAACTCAAACCCCTTTTAAAATTAAAGCCCCACTCCATTTCAATCACGGGGGGAGAACCCCTGATTCAAGTAGATGCCCTCAAAGAATTGTTGCCGCATTTGACTTTACCTGTATATTTAGAAACCAATGGCACTTTACCCAAGCATTTGGCCGAAGTTGCAGATTTAATTACCTATTTTTCAGTGGACTATAAACACGGATTTGACAAAGAATTCCTAGCATTTTTGGACGTGATTAAGGGGTATAAAAATGTATTTGTAAAATATGTTTTGATTAGAGATTTTCCCATTGAAGATGTTCGAAAAATGTCTAAAATAATGGCAGCATTCGATCCGAACATGCCCTTGATTATACAGCCGGTTACTCCGTTTTCTGAAATTAAAGTAAAAGCAACACCTGCCGATATTCAAAAGGCGTTCAATCTTGCTTCAGCTCACCTGAAAGATGTTCGTATTATACCTCAAACCCATAAATTCATGGGTTTGAGGTAACGATTAAATATACTCGCTATTTTCCAACATATTTAAACCCAGGTCGAATGATCCTCTTCCCAGATAAAATTTCTTCAATCCGATGTGCAGACCAGCCGACAACCCGTGACATTGCAAAAATAGCTGTGTAAATTTCTTTGGGAATGCCCAAGCAGTCGTAGACAAACCCAGAAAAAAAGTCAACATTTGGGGCAATAATTTTTTCATGCCCTTTCAGTTTTTGGAACACGTGAGGCCCTATTTTTTCAATATCAAAATACAGATGCAACTCTTCCATTCGACCTTGTTTTTTGGCCAAATCTACTGCGTGAGCTTTCAATAAAATGGCTCTAGGGTCTGATTTCGTATAGACCGCATGGCCCAATCCATAAATTTTTCCAGATTTATCGTAGACTTTTTTCTCAAGCATGTCGTTAAGATAGGCGGATAATTTTTTAGTATCAGAAAGTTTGCCTTTTAAATGGGCTTTGATATCTTCCATCATGGCCATCACTTTCTGATTAGCCGCCCCGTGTAAAGGGCCTTTTAAACTGCCGAGTGCCGCCGTAATAGCCGAATAGATATCTGAGCCAGAGGAGGTTACGACATAGGTCGCAAAAGCCGAATTGTTCCCCCCCCCATGTTCGGCATGTAACACAAGGCATAAATCTAAAATATACGCCTCTAGCACACTTGGTTTTTTGCCTTCATAAAGCATATAGAGAAAGCCTTCTGCCAAAGACATGGTTTTGGGAGGCACAACAAACTTAGGATTCTTTTTATGAGCCGCTAGGTAAGAGTATGCAATAATCGTGGGAAATTTCGCGGTTAGGCTTACCGCTTTTAGAAAGTTATCATAGGGATCGCTAGAATCGGCTGTTTTATCAAAACCGTAAAGTCCAGTAACAGAGGTTTGCAGTTTATTCATAATGTCTTGACTCGGAAGTCCCTGGATAATGTTATTGATAATGTCTTGAGGGAGGGTCTTTTGCTCTGAAATATGGGCGTTGAGGGTTTCCAGATCTTCTGCGGTGGGCATTCTGCCCACAAGAAGTAAAAACACCACCATTTCAAAGCAATAGCGACTGTTTTTATTAAATTGTCCCATAATATCTTCTATTAACACCCCTCTGTATTTCAATACCCCTTCCACACGCTCAACCATGCCGTCTATCTGACGAGCGCCTATGACAGAAGAAATGCGAGTTAAACCTGCGATAACGCCACTTCCATCCTTGTTTCTTAGGCCTCGCTTCACATCAAAATCTGCATAAATAGAGTCTTCAATGGTGTTATTCGCCAAAATATCTTTTTTGAGATTTGAAAAGGCAGTGGTCTTGGTCGCCATGAGAAAAAACTCCTTTTGTAAACAATATCGGGATTTGAGTTCAATTATATCATGATACAATCAAACACGATGTCACATGATGCCCCTTCTGGTAGAAAATATGTTTCTTACAACAAAAAAGCCTTTCACGACTATGAGATTTTAGAGAAAGTTGAGGCGGGTATTGTCTTGGTGGGCTGTGAGGTGAAATCCATTCGACAGGGTCACATTACCATACGTGAGTGCTATGCCAGAATTATGGACAATGAAGCTTGGCTGTTAGGCTGTCATATTTTGCCCTACAAAGAGGGGAACAGAAACAACGTTGAGTCAGACCGCACTCGAAAGTTGCTTTTAAATCGGAAACAAATTGACAAACTCTATGGAAAAGTAAAAGAAAAAGGGCTTGTTTTAGTACCTATTGCGGTTTATTTCACAAAGGGACTTGTCAAACTTGAGATTGGACTGGGAAAACCTAAAAAACTATACGATAAACGGGTAGATTTAAAGAAAAAAGAAAGCCAAAGAGAAATTGAAAAGGGTTTAAAATATAAAAGTAGATAAAACAATAGATGTCACAGGGTGAACTTAGTTTGAATCAGTGCCCGTGTCTGAGCCATAAAGTTTTTTTCAGAGAAGGCATATAAAATTCCTCGGGATACATTAACAAGGACGTTATTATCAACGTTTTTTCCTGCGTGGGTAGCAAAATGATAATCGCCTCCCTGAGCACCTACGCCTGGAATCAAGAAAAGCAAGTTTTCTGATTGACCCCTCGCTTTTCTTAGCTCTTGGTGAGTGGCTCCAACAACAAGTCCGATGTTGTGAAAGTGATTATTCCACTCTAAACACCTCTTAATGACATGAGAGTAAAGTGGGGTTCCATCAGACATCGGTTCCATTTCGAAATCTTTAGCACCTGGGTTTGAGGTTAGGGCGAGTACGAAATGATACTTATCTTGATATCGAAAGAAGGGCTCTAGACTATCAAACCCCATATAGGGGTGGAGTGTCGTAGCGTCTGCACCCAAATAATCAAATAAATAGCGGGCCTGCATCGCCGAAGTATTGCCAATATCGCCACGCTTGGCATCGATAATCATCGGGATTTCAGAGGGAATTCGTTTCCGGAGTGTTTCGAGAAGTTTAAGGCCCTCTAACCCAAAGCCTTCAAAAAAAGAAATATTTGGCTTATAGCAAAGACAGAGGTCTGCGGTTCCTTCAATCATCTCTTCAAGAAACGCTTGAAGACCTGACATTGTACGTGAAAAATGGGTGGGAATTTTCTCTAGATCTGGGTCTAATCCAATACATAGAGAGGTATTTCGAGTGTGAGAGAGGGCTTGAATTTTTTGATAGAAAGGATTGGCTAGCATGCCCGTAACTGGGTGCTAGTAAACAAGGCGGAAACGGGATATCCGCGGGTGGTAATATTTTCAAAGGCCCCTTCTTCTCTGTTTAAAACACCAACCACGCTCACAATGCGAATGCCTTCTTGGGTAAGAATATCACAGGCGCGCAACGCGGCGCCCCCTGTGGTTAAGATGTCTTCTAAAATAACCATGCGGTCTGTAGCCGCATAGCGACCTTCTATCATGCGTTTAGTTCCGTAACCCTTGGACTCTTTTTTTACAATAACAAAGGGTTTGTTAACCTTGATGGACACGACTGCAGCCAAGGACACGGCACCCAATTCAGGGGCGGCAATGCGGTCATAGGTGTCTGAGCTGGGAAAAAGTGTTGCTAAGGCAGAGGACAAAGGCTCTAAGATAGTCGGAAGGGTTTCAAAAAAATACTTATCGATATAATAGGCTGTTTTTTTACCTGCCCTTGTGGTGAAGTCGCCTTCAAGATAGGCGACTTCCTTGATTCTTTGAAGAAGTTCGGTCTGCGTCATTCTCTCTATTTTTTAGCGGGAGCTGCTGCGGGAGTTGCTGCAGGTGTTGCCCCATCGGCAGCCTTAGCGCTTTCTTCGTCATACCCTTTAGGGGTTTCAACGTGAACGATGGTTTCTTCTGGTCCATTTAAAATCTGAATCCCCTCACCCAAGTTTAAATCCCGAACGCGGATATTCTTTCCAAGTTCCAAAGAAGCCAAAGAAATATCGATAAAATCGGGCACTTCTCTGGGAAGGGAGAAAATTTTGAGACTACTGAGGTTGTGCATAAGAACGCCACCCATTTTGACCCCGGGACAAATGCCTGAAAACTTAATTTTGACCACCGTTCTGATCGGTTTTTTGACATCAATTCGGATAAAATCAACATGGATAAAACGCTGAGTAAGAGCATCTTTAGAAATATCACGGGCCAGTACAGTTTCTTCTAGCATGGTTCCGTCAGAGTCAATTTTGAGTACAATTAAGGTGTTTTTGTTATTGCTAATACGATAAATTTTCTCCACTTCGCGCTCAGAAAAGAGAATATGAAGAGGCTCTTGTTTTTCCCCATAAATGACCCCAGGAATAAACCCTTCAAGACGAATTTTTTTAGCATCATTTTTACCTAATGAGTTGCGTTTTTTTGCTTCCAATAGTGCTGTTTGCATATCTAGTTAAACTCCTTCAGTGTATCTCTTGCAGGAAAACGAATTCATGTGAGAGGATTTCTCGTTTATAAAGAAACATGAATTATAATCACTTTTTTCAAATATTTGAAGGGATAATTTCTTACCGTACAATAGGTGACCCCCAAACCCCAGCCATTATGCTCATTCACGGGTTTTTAGGAGATTCTAGAGATTGGGAAGAAATCCTCCCCCTTTTTCCAGAAGAGCGCTTTTATATTCTTGTGGAATTGCCCGGGCATGGAAGAAGTGGGCTTGATTCTGAAGGCAGCATGCCCTCGTGTGCAGAGCGCATTCACAGGTTATTAACCGCTCTAAAGATCAAGACGGTCTCCATTGTTGGGTACTCAATGGGGGGACGCGTCGCCTTGCAGTTGGCCAGTCTATATCCCGAGGCCATGTCGTCTTTGGCGTTGATTTCGTCCTCATTGGGGATTGAAAATGAGCATGAAAGGTCTTGCCGCGCATGTTTAGATGACGGCTTAGCGGAGGCGATCGAAACCAAATCTTGGCCCGATTTTTTAGATAGGTGGTATCGACTTCCTTTGTTTGGCACATTACGGCATCATTCTGTCTATGCCTCATTGATCAAAAGGCGCAGGGAAGACCACCCTGGCACCCTTGCTAGTGCTTTGCGCCAACTCAGTGTGGGCCGACACGATTATTTCGACACAGTGATACGCACACTCTCAAGCTGTGTCTACATCACCGGTGAGTTAGATAAAAAATATGTTGCCATCGGCTCGCTCATACAAGATTTAAACCCCAAGGCTCGGTGTTATGTCCTTTCAGAGGCAGGTCACGCGGTTTTTTTGGAAAAACCAGTTGAGGTTGCAGCCTATTTAGCCCTATAATGCAAAAATGATTCCTCTGTACGATACCGGTTCGTTTTATGATGAGATGATTGATCCTATGGGGGGGATTCGGCATTCTTACCGTGCTTTGATGGAATATCTAAGCTCAATTTCATCGAAACAATTGCAAGACCGCCATCATTTTGTTGAAAAATCGCTGCTCTCTTTGGGGATTACCTTTAATGTCTATTCTGACGATGAAGGGACCGAACGTATTTTTCCTTTAGATATCATTCCACGTATCATTGGTGCTTTGGAATGGGCTGAAATTGAGAGAGGTCTCAAGCAGCGCATCACGGCTCTTAATCTCTTTCTTGACGACGTCTATCATAATCAAAACATTCTCAATGACAAGGTTATTCCTAAGGAAATTGTACTGTCTAGCAAGGGCTACTTAGAACCTTGCCAGGGCATTCATCCCCCCGAAAATATTTGGTGTCATATTACAGGCACGGACTTAATTCGAGATCGGGATGGTAAATACTATGTCTTAGAAGATAATTTGCGATGCCCTTCTGGGGTTGCTTATATGCTAGAAAACCGTGAGATCATGAAACGGGCCTTTTCGACCTTTATGGGGAAGCAAAATATTCGTCCTGTTTCAGATTATCCTAATCACCTTCATAAATTGATGCATTATGTGGCCGCTAACGACAAAGTTACGGCAGCAGTATTGACCCCGGGTATGTATAATTCTGCTTATTTTGAACACTCTTTATTGGCGCGTCAGATGGGCGTTGAGTTGGTCCAATCGAGCGACTTGGTGGTAAAAGATGGGGTTGTTCAAATGCGAACAACCAAGGGCCTTAAAAAAGTAGATGTTCTCTATCGCCGTATTGATGACGTATTTTTGGACCCTAAAGTGTTTAATGCAGACTCCCTTTTAGGGGTTCCAGGATTGTTTGATGTGTACAGAAACGGAAAAATTGGGCTTGTGAACGCACCTGGAACGGGTGTTGCAGATGATAAAGTGGTCTATTCATTTGTACCTGATATGATTCGGTATTATCTTAAACAAGAGCCTATTTTGCCGAACATTGAGACCTATTTGTGTTCTAATAACTCTCAATGTCGCTATGTGCTAGAGCATTTGGATGAGCTGGTGGTCAAATGTGCCAATGAAGCGGGAGGATATGGCATGCTCATCGGGCCTCACTCGACTCAAGATGAGCGGGATGACTTTAAACAAAGGATTTTAGCCAACCCTAGAAACTATATTGCCCAACCTACCATTACGTTCTCGCGAGCCCCTTCTTTGGTGGACGATCACCTTGAGGGGCGTCATATTGATTTAAGACCTTATATTTTATACGGAAAAAATATTGAAGTTATTCCCGGTGGGTTGACACGTGTGGCCTTGAAAAAAGGGTCTCTTGTGGTCAATTCTTCCCAAGGGGGTGGCAGCAAAGACACCTGGGTGTTGGGAGCTTAAAACCATATGTTAAGTCGCGTTGCAGAATCGATTTATTGGCATAACCGTTATATCGAACGGGTAGAAAATATCGCCCGCTTTGTGGATGTAAATCTCAATTTAATGATCGAGCTTCCTCCTGATTTTGGGGAGCAGTGGCAGCCCCTCATTCAAACCTCGGGTGAGGAAGCTACCTTTAAACAACTCTATGCCACACCGAGTAAAGAAAATGTTATTCGGTTTCTTACCTTCGATAGGTCCCATAACAACTCGCTTTTATCCTGTCTTATTTTGGCCAGGGAAAATGCCAGAGGGGTGCGAGAACGTATTTCCACGGAACTGTGGGAGCAAGTCAATCAGCTCTATTGGATGGTCAAAGACGCTGCTCCAAAGTCAGAATGGAGCACAGAGGAATTGTTTTTATTTTTCGAAAAAATCAAAAAAGAATGCTATGTGATGTCAGGAATTGCTGATAATACCCTTTCCTATTCGGAAGAATGGCATTTTGCACGTGTGGGTAAGTTTCTGGAACGGGTTGATCAACTGTCTAGGATTTTAGATGTCAAATTTTATTATCTTCTTCCCAAAGGAAAAGGACAATCTATTGCTACCACTATTGACTTGATTCAATGGCGTGCCGTTTTGCGGTCTATTAGTGCCGAGGAAATGTACCGTCGAGAGTATGGCATTTTAAACCCGATGCGTATTGCAGAATTTCTGATATTAGACCCTCTTTTCCCCAGATCCATTCGTCATGGACTTACTCAGTTGCAAGACGCCCTTCTCAAAATTACCGGAAACCATTCGGGGTCGTTTTCACTTCCCATTGAGAAAACCGTAGGCCGATTGAAGACTAATTTAGATTACATCGAAATCGACGAAATTTTTAATTTTGGATTACATGAATACCTCGTCCGCATTCAAACTCGCCTTGATGAGGCGGGGAGTCACATTTACGACAGCTTCTTTGCCATATGATTCTTGATATTGTCCACGCCACTAGGTACCTCTACTCAGAGCCCGTTTTTCTAAACCCCCATTTGTTTCGGCTGATGCCTAGGCCAACTGAGTGCCAGCAAATAGACTTTTTTGAGCTTAAAATTCACCCAAAATCGGTTAAGCAAACCATTGTTCAAGGCATTGACGGAAGCATTGCGCAACAGGCCTTTTTTCAAAAATCGGTTACTGAATTTTCAATTGAAGCAAAATCAAGAGTCAAAACTCAAAATAGGCCCTATTTTGTGGGGTCTCAAATGCCGGTTCCTATTCGATACAGTCCTGCCGAGCTTGCTATGCTTAGGCCCTTTCTAGAACCCCTTACCACGAGTCTCAAGCTCAAGGCATTCGCCGAAGAACTTGTCGATGCCAGTCGTCATCAGGTGGATGTCTTTTTACCCCTGCTCACAGAAGCTTTGTTTTTAGAGATTGGGAAAGAATACAGGGCCTTTGGGTGGCCGTACCCCCCAGAAGAAACCTTTGCAAAGAAAATGGGATCTTGCCGAGATACCGCCATATTGTGGATTGCATTGGTGCGCTATATCGGCATTGCCTCTCGCTTTGTAAGTGGCTATATTTTTGATGCGGCTAGGGCTGATGACAGCGAGTTACATGCCTGGGCAGAAGTCTATATTCCCGGGAGCGGATGGCGCGGATTCGACCCTAGTTATGGAGAAGTGGTTTCAGAGCGACATGTGGAAATTTGTGCCGGATCTGTCCCTGAACTGTGCATCCCTGTAGAGGGCACCTTTCAAGGGCTGGCGGCATCGAGTTTATATACCCAAGTAACAATGGCAAGAAAGTGACTCAAAGTGAAAGTAATAGCAACCTCAACTGAATACTAAAAATAAAAGTGGCTAACCATAAGTGTAGAGGTTGTAGTGCTGCCGGAATCGACAAATAGGCCATGAGGACTCCGATAAGTACCTCCAAGGCTAAAAATCCCATTAAAATTTTGTGCAATCGCAGAGCCCTCAAACTTTTTTTATACGCTTTATTAAGTAAGATTCCCATCCAGACATTGATGCCCAAAATAGACCATGACAAGGACCGGTGCACACTAAACACAAAGGGAAGTTTAGTCATCCAAAACTCGCGGTGCAAGCCCCCATAAAACGCACTAATGACATCAATGCTTTCACGCACCTGTGTTCCTAGGCTCACCTGTAATAACGTGAGCGCTAACGCTGCGATAATGCAGAGTCTAATACCGCGTGTGCCAAAGACCTCTCTTAATTGACCATTTTGGGTTTTATCGATAGAGAGAATAAGAACAGCGACAATGGCTAGCGCCAAAGCCATG
>JAHFDB010000001.1:0-52633 GCA_023249195.1 bacterium
TTTGAGACTTTCAGAAGACGAGCGTTTGAGCTATGAGCGCCACGTTAAAGCCAACCGTATTTCTAACAGTGTCTTAGAAACCTATTTTAGTGAGGGGCGTTTTGAAGGTAAAGCTGAAGGGTTAGCTGAAGGATTGGTAAAGGGGGAAGCGAAAGGTAAGGCTGAAGCCGAGTCAAACTTGGTGAAAGCCATGTATCAATCCGGTGTTCCTGTGGAACAACTTGCACACTTTACAAGCTTACCACTGGCACGAATCAAGGATATCCTGAACATTTAATGTAATCTGGGTTAAAAACAGGATAACACTCTCTATACCGTCACTGGCCCATTACCAAACATGGAACTTGGGTCTGTTGCGAAATATTGAAGTAATGCTACTATGTACAGATCGTTTTTCAGGAGGTGACATATGGGAAGTTTGATCAAGAAAAGACGCAAGAAAATGCGTAAACATAAGTATAAAAAGTATGGACGTAAAATGAGAGCTAGAAAATAGCCTAAAGTTTGCTCAGCAAAAAGAGTTCCATATCTCTTTGCATGGTTTTGAAAAAAGACAGTTTTTTATCCAATGGATCCACCAAAATTGTGTGGGTCCTGAGCCAGTTTCCTGCAATAATATCCGTTAAGAGCTTGTCTCCTACAAAAAGACTTTTTTCAAGGTCAATATAGTGTTCTTTGATGAACTCTCTGATGCCCATGGTGAAGGGCTTCATCGAGAAATAGAGCCCTGAGACGCCCATTTGCTCGGCAATTTTCTGAATGCGTCTGTGGCTGCTATTGTTTGACACGATATATACCGTAAATCCTAATGATTTTACTTGTTCAATCCACTGCATTTTCTGCAGTGACAAGCTGCGTTTGTCGTAAGGAACGAGGGTGTTGTCAATATCGACAAACATCACGTGATAGCCTTTATATCTCAAAGCCTCCAAGGGGATATCTTCTACTGACTCGCAAATTTGGTTCGGTTGGAGAAGTGTTTTTATAATGTGGAAATAGTCTTTAATCATGGTCGAATATGCGGCCTAAGCAGTGTCACCCATTCGATAATGGATGTGTACTTACTCTTGAGGCTTACAGAATTTGCAATAAGTCGGGCTGTAGATGTGAAAACCGTATCGATAATCGCCAAATGGTTTTCTTTTAAGGTTTTTCCCGTCGCGGTTAGGTCGCAGATAATATCAGATAGCCCCGTAATTGGTGCCAGTTCAATAGACCCATACAATTTGATTAAGGTTACCTTAAGTCCCTTCGATAAAAAGTAGGACTGGGTTGCATGTGGATATTTTGTGGCGACCGTCATGTGGTGAGAAAGCTCGGGCACATGATCTTCTAGGCCTGCCAGAATCAGGCTGCATTTCCCAAATTCCAGATCGAGGAGGACGGGATTGTGTGATTTTTTTTCGATGAGTACATCTTGTCCGACAATGCCTAGGTCTGCAGCCCCCTGGGCGACATAGACATCGACATCCCAAGGACGTACTTGAATAAGACGGATGCGCTTTGTGGTATCCCATGTGAAAAGTTTTCGACTGGTATTGAGGTCATCTTCAAAATGGATGCCCGCACGTTCAAAGAGAGTGACCGCTTCACCCAGCAAATATCCTTTTGAAACGGCCAAAGTCAGGCTCATTGCGATTTCCACTGAGACAACCGATTAAGATTGAATGCAAAACCAATAGCAGGGCATTTGAAACCAAATTTTTCCATTAGGGTGTCATAACGCCCCCCAGAACCTACACTTTGGCGAACTGAGGGAATATAACATTCAAAAATGAGCCCTGTGTAGTAATGCAGTTCTTTGACAAGGCCTTGGTTAAAGTGGACATAGTGATCCAGTTTGTGAGACTTTAAATACGTGTAGACATGCGTAAGGCTTGGCGTGTTGGCGATTACTTCTTCCTTGCCTCGTTTTGGAATATAGCCCAAGTTTAAATAATCGCCTTTGACTAAGGCTTCTTTTTTGTCTTTTGGAAGCGTAGTGATAAAGTCGGTATGGCCAATATCAATACCAAAGTCTTTCACTCCCAAATTTTGTAGGGTTAAAATCATTAAATGAATCAGCTCGGCCTCTGCCTGGGGCCCTTCCGCCCCGATCAATTCAACCCCACTTTGGAAGGTTTCAATGTCTTGTTCAAATACATTCACAGGTTGTCTGAACACGGCGTCTGAATAATAAAGTTTGAGTGGGAGCGCCGCATTTTGCATGCGGGTAGCCACCAGCCTTGCGATGGGAATAGTGTGGTCGGGCCTGAGTACCAACAGCTGACCTGAAGGGTCAAAAAACTGAATGGCGGTATGTTTAAACTGAGGACCCATCCCCACGCCTAACGCCTCGGAAAATTCTAAAGTAGGGGTTTGAATATGCTGATAGCCTTGAGTTTCAAAGGTTTTAGACATACTTTGAACAAGTTGCTGACGGTGTTGGGTTTCTTCGGGAACAAGGTCGCGAATACCAAGAGGAGTGAGTCTTTTCATAAGGGGACCTATTCTACCATGAGGGGTTGTTATCGGCGAACCCCTTTGCTAGAATAAGTTCTGTTCAAAATTGAGACTAGCAGCAATGCAAACGTGCGCGAGTGGCGAAACTGGTAGACGCACTAGACTTAGGATCTAGCGCCTTCGGGTGTGGGGGTTCGAGTCCCTTCTCGCGCACCAACTCGTTTCTAAAATCTAACGCAATTTGAGGCTAAAAAAGCCATTTATATACCCCTGTTTTTTTGTGTTTTTGTGTTCGAGATTTACCCCCTTTGATCGAGTTGAAAATGTCGAACATTTGCCAAAAAACTCTCGGAAAAACATCCAATTATGCCAATAAGCGTGCCGACTAGTTAGCGCCTGGGCGTGGGCTTGACTTCGCCGTATACATTCTGGGTTGTTGATTGCTCCTCTGGAACCACTTGCCTACGAGGCCTACCCAGTCTACCCATCCAATCACCTAATCTACTTAAAGTGCCTCTGCCTCTTGCAGTAGGACGAGGAAGCTCAGGAGTTCTTTGAGGCTCAGCAGCAGCAGCAGCAGCAGCAGCAGCAGCAGTCGCTTGTCTCTCAGGAGAGATACCACCTACGGTAAGTTCATCTGGTAGAGCATAGACGGGGTCAGTAGGTTCAGTATGTTCACCTGGTAGGGCATAGACGGGGCCTAGATCGTCCCCTCGCGGATCGTGCCACCCATGCCGCCGCACGCCTCCAGGCATGCCCCGGAGGCTGTCAGCGGCTCCTTGCCTTGTGAGAACACCTCCAACCCTTCCCCTTGGACCCCAAAACAATGCAACCTCAGCATCCCTGGCTTCTTTACGTGCTTTAAGATTTCGTGGCTTGCGCGCAGGTGAAGCTGGAGCCGTAGTCAGACTGGTCCTAAAGGCCGCCTCTTGGGCCTCCCTGCACTCACTACAACGCATCCAAAACAATATCTCATGCGACAAAGGCTCAGTTATTTCACAGAACGCCTTCGCCTTACGAGCATACTCACTCATGATGGTTATCGCCTCTGAAAGAATTGTATGAAACGCTAGAGAACCGCTCTCAGCCCCCTCCATAAGGGTAATTCCGTGTTTAAGAACCTCGTCTATCGTGGCTACGCACAACGGCATCGATTCAGGATCGAAATCAAACATATTGAAGCAGTCATTGAGTGGCCCCATCAATTCCTGAATTTTCTCAATCTTGTCACGAGTTATCGGATGCTTCAGTGCGATAAATTTATCTCTTAGCTCTTTGTCCAAAGTAACTACACTTGATGGACTAAGCATGCGGAGCTCGACAGCTTTGGGGAGCTCGACAGGTAGATGGCCTTGAGGGCTTTTGCACTCCGTCCGAAGTTTTTCTTTCTCTAAGAAAAGCCTATCCCTCTCCGTTATTTTCGCCTCGATTACAGCCGGCAGACGTTCCATCTCTGTCCCTTGTATTATAAGCTGTCGCCTCAAACCTGGTAAAAAACTTACTGCCGATGTAATCTTCGGAATCCTAGAACACAATCTAGCTCGCTCACTACGCAGATGCACTTGGTGGGCTAATGCATCCGGACTCTTCGAGGTAGCCCCCGCACGTATCCCTCTATCTAATGCTTTAATGCGTTTTTCTAATGCAGTCACCGTTTCGGAGGCACTGGCCACGTTCGGGCATTTAGCACTGTTCATAACCTCCTCATGGCGCTTAATCTCGACCCCCATACTGGAATGCTTATCCCTAGACACACGCAACTTATCCTGATGTAGAATCACTTGGCTCTCACATTCCGCATATTGTCTTTCTAGATCCTTAAGATGATCAGCGGCGCATTTCGCCCTATAGGCCCTATAGTGGCTAGCCTTCTGAGCCTTAATCCGAACAGCTGGATCTGGGCGGGAGACTGGGACTGGCATGGGGACTCGCATTGCTACATGTTTTTTATATAACAAGATTGGGCTTTCTGTTGCAGTCATAATAATCTCCTCGAGACATCTAATTTAAATTTTATTTCTGGCCACTAGTCTATTGTCGTTAAGAATGGTCAATTAATTTCACACCTTTTTGAGATGTTTTCTCAAAAGGGACATTTTTACTTTGCTGCTACATACAATGAAAACAGGTTGGATATTATGGTACTGACCTGTATTATTGAATGTTAGATATTCGACTGCAAGATAAGGGCTATGGATGTTTTTTTTAAAGATGCTTGCAACTACGCCTCGCGATTTTAGCCAGACTCTTGGGGATGTTCTGAAAAAACTCTCAGAACGAGAAGCCCACCTCCTTGCCGGCATATACCCAGACATTGCTGAAGCAGAACGACCTAATTTGTTAAAAAATGGCCTTGCTCTATTTGAAAATCTAACCGCCTCTCCAACTGAAATGGCCCCACATGTGGCACTTCACACGTTGCTGAATCAACAAAAGGCTATTGAAAAGTCTAGAATTGGGTATAGCGATGCATTTAAAAGCTATAGTCACGACGCCGTTGCCATTTGGTTTTACTATCGTGCCAATTCTATTCTTACCCATGACGATATGAGCTGTATTGTCCGGCATTATCAACAAAGTCCGTTACGCAAAGAGGACGTATTGTGGTTTAAGAGAATCCTTGTCGAAGCCAACTTCAGAGATGAAAGTGATCCGGATGTCGGGGTAGATGAACATGCTGATCGGGTATATCGTGAATTTAAAGAAGGGGTTGGTTCTGGACCTTTTAGTCCCTTTAGAGCGCTTGTACTTGAGTATCTGAAAAATAGCCAGGTTGTTCATGCTGTTCAAGTTGCTGGCAATTCAGGTGCGTTTCTTGAGGAAACACCTTCAGGCGAATGGTGTCTGAAAAAGTTGCCACTCGCTGAGATTTTTGGGCCACCCGAGCAATCCGATCCCTTTTTGGTCCAATTACCCGTTGATGTTCAAGCGCTTTATCGTGAAGCGGGCACCCTGTCACAGTTATATTCTCCAAAATTTTGGCGTGACAAAGGAAATGAAGCGCAGGCACAGCAGCTAGAAGCACTGGGACTCTGCGACAGCCTTGATTATGGCGCCCTTATTGCCACACTCTTTGAGCACGATGACGGCAAAGGCTTAGGTCCGCTTAATGGACTTCCTCAATTTGTGGTCGTGGGTGACTCACGACCCACTGAACTAGGATATCAGCACGAAATGGATGTCCCCCTTTCCGATTCCGCTATGAAACCTGGACAAATGATAGAAGGAACACCCAAAAAGGGGCTTTCTCAGTTCACTATGACAGGTTTTCATGATTATTATATGAGTTATGTTTATGAAAAAAATCCTGGGACTACGCCTCCGGGATTAGGTTATTTGGTTCGGTATCATTCTGCTTATATGTACCATCACCATTTAAAACTTGCTGAATTTGCAGACTCAACGGATTGGCTCATGTTGCCTCTGCTTCGTCTTTTTCAACAGTGTGATCTCTATTCTAAAACGAAGCCGACTGCCAAAGATTTAGCCACTTTATTTGAATTTTCTCTCAAAATTGAATCTGCCTATAGGGGTGTGCATAAACTGCCTGAAGGGGCTGATGTTATGACCCTTCGAATGAATTTCCCTGTTACTGTCACTGGCTAAATATTTTCAATCAACCGTAATCCATACGCTTCGAGATCGCCTATTTTTAGCCTCATCACATTTATCCATTGCGTGTATAATTGAGTTCATATGAACTCTCTTGCCAGATGTCTTCTCGCCCTTGGTCTTTTTCTAATGTCACTGCCTGTCTATGCTAACTCTCGGAGCCTTCTTTCTGGCACCGTGATTATTCAAAGCCAAGTCGCAGGCGATAATGCAGGAAAATCGGTTTTGTATGCCGGGGATATGTTTGGAAACAATTCGAATACCCTGCTGATTGGATCTCCGCAGGCGCCTGCCAGCAGTACCAAGGGGAAAGCCTATGTCTTGCCCTCGGTTACGGGAACATCCAGCCCTTTAGACATCGACAGCAGTCCCATTATTATCCAAGATGCCTCTAGTGGCACCTTTATTGGGAAGGTGTTGGCTGCCAATGGGGACTTGGATGGAGACGGGAAAAAAGACCTTGTGGTGGCCTTGCCTGATGCGAACAAAATTTTGATTTATTTGGGCAAAAGTGCCTCGGGATGGGGAACGGCTGTGTCCTTAGCCTCTGCCAATGTGGTGATAGATGCAACACATAGTCCTGCCGCCTTGAACAAATCGTCAGAACAGCCCCCATGTGTATCGATAGGAGGAGATATCAACGGGGACGGCTATGATGACCTGTTAATTGGAGCCGATGGAGTCAATAAAGCTTTTTTGATTTTAGGAAGACAAAACTTTTCGGCCTTGGGTCACGTGGATTTATCGAACCCTTCTTTACCCAGCGTGAACATGACCTTTTCAGGAGAAGTACCTTCCGATCATACGGGTTATAGCGTTGCCATTGTTCCAGACCTGAATGGGGATGGTTTGGATGATATTTTAGTGGGATCTTATGACGCGTCCGGAAGTGGCATTGGGGAAAAAGTGAGTGTATTTTATGGAAAACGAACGGCATATCGGGATATTTCTGTGGAACAGGTCGTAAGCGTGTCCAAAGCGGATGCGGTTTTAAAAAGCCCTGCGGGAGATGGCTCAGATGGATTTAGCGAACGTATTGCTGGCCTCGGAGATATCGACGGGGATGGATATGGAGACGTGTTGATTGGGGCCCCCAACGCCAGAAATCGGGCAGGGTCGCTTTATTTATATTATGGAGGGAAAGCCCGACCTTTGAATTCAGATACACAGACCTATGCCGCTGAATTTCGAGGTGTCTTTGCCAATACGCTCGCGGGATACCATGCGGTAAGTTCGGCAGGGGATTTGAATGGAGATTTGAAAAATGAATTTATTATTGGGAATTATCTGGCCAACAATTTGGATGGAAGAGCCTATGTTTGGATGGGTAAATCCGAGCGATTTAGCGGCATTTTATCGTTAAGCCAAGCCGACACTGAAATTGTGGGCCAGTTTCAAGCCCAGGCAGGATATAGTGTCAGTTCTGCAGGTGATATTAACAAAGACGGCCGAGATGACCTGATGGTGGGGGCCCCAGGGGCAAATAGTTCAAAAGGGCTGGTGTCCATTTGGGTTTCCCCCAAAAATACCACGCCTAATACTCAAACGGCTACCTTTCAAACTTTTAACGACGCTCACTATCAAACGGTGGCAACCACATTGAATATTTTGTCTAAACTCTATATCCAACTGAACGCCACAGACCAGGATGCCACCACCCCTAACACCGTCACTATATTGGCCCATTCTGGCTTTGTAAGCCGACCCATTCCTGTGCGTCTGTTCGAAACAGGGAATCATACAGGCATTTTTCGAGGAAGCTTAACCTTGGTAAATACCCGGAGTTCAGAAAAAATACGGCAACTGGCTACAACCCCCAACCAAGATATCACCCTTACTACCCTTGATCTTGCTTCCTCGGCAGTCGTCCATACACAAGATTCAACAGCAAGCCTCAATGGACTTTCCTTGGTGCAGGTGTCGACGGGAAATGCCACCCAAGTAAGAATAGACTATACCCTTTTTGATACTCAAGCGAGGCTGTGCACATGGGCACAAACAGCCTCACAAGTGCAGTTTTTAGACAGCTCTGGAAGCTGGAAGAATGCCACCCTATCTGGAACTCGGGTGGGGGTTGGTTCGCTCGAAATTGGGCAGACGCACTCGGCCCAATTTCAGCCCTTGGTCTGGGAAGCGGGTCAGGATCACTCGACGGAAGGCACCTTTCACTTTCGAATGAAAATCTATAACAGCTTTGGGGGTTCGTCTTATGTTACAAGCAATGCCTTTGTGATTGTCAATTCTCCGCCTGCTGCACCTGTTATTTCAACTATGTCCGTGAAAACCGCTTTTAACATCACCGTTACAGGCAACGCCGAAGCCAACGTAGGCATTCGGATTTTTGTAGCCGATACGGAAGGAACCCATCCTGTTTTATCGGCCAGTGTGACAGCAAACTCTTTAGGCATCTTTAGTGCATTTCCCGTTCAGGTATCCCCCACCCGAAACCGACTTTTTGCCGTGGCCAAAAATGCCTTCGGATTTAGCTCGCTATCTTCTACTATCCGCCTTATACAGTTTCAGTCTTCCCCTGTCTCTGTTCACTCAGGAACCCTCACAGGAACGGTGTCTCTTCCCCTCGCTTCCGCACCCAGCGATGTCCCCTTAGGGCTGACTCAAAAAACACTCCCAAGCGTGACTGTTTCGCCTCCCCAGTTTTATCGTTATCTGACTGTATTTGATTTAGGATATAATGGCATTCCTTCGGTTAATTTATCTGCCCCTGCAGTGGTTTATTTGAACCTAGAAACCCCTCTTTCCTCAACTTCAAACGTGGTGCTTCGAAGGTGGGATCCCGTTCAGAACGCATGGGTTTCAAGAGGCATTTCTAACGTCACTATAGCGCCCTCTTTTCTCCAATTTTCAACCACCCATTTATCTGAATTTAGCGTGGTCGATTTAATTGATAAGACAGCCCCTGCACTAGGCCCCATTCGTATAGATGGCGAGCCCGTTATTTCGGGTAAATTCTATGGGAAAACACCCCTTATTCAAGTGGCTCTTTCTGACTCTGATTCTGGCATTGCGACGTGGTCTATTCAGCTTAGAACACTGACCGGAGCCATCGTCACCCAAAACAGTGCGTCTGGACTGAAAGCAACACGAAACTTTGATATCCAAATAAGGCCAAGTTCCCCACTGGCCGATGGAGATTACTCAATCAACGTTTCTGCGCAAGACAATAGCATTTTTAGTACCACCAGCTATGTCACTTTTAGTGTCACTTCTAGCCAGTTTTTATTTGATATACTCGCCGCTCCAAACCCCTATAATCCAGACAAGGACAGTGTCCTTATCGGATACACCCTCTCACAGCAAGCCGATGAACTGCAGCTTTACTGGGTCAATTTAAGAGGTGATATTCTCTGGCATGCAACCGCCGAAGGGGTTTTTCTGATGCCGGGATACCACGCTTATCGCTGGGATGGTCACAGTGCTGGGTCGGCATTGTCGAATGGGGCTTATTTTATCTATGGCGTAGCCAAACGCCATGGAAATGAGAAAAAAGCCAAGTTTAAAATGGGGGTATTGAGGTGAACCGCTTGTGGGGGATCCCCCTCATGATTGGGCTGACTCTGAGTACCACCCTTACCTGGGCTGCCATTGAATTTAACAGTCAAAAATTTGGAGTGCGAGCCCTGGGAATGGGCGGGGCTTATACCGCCATCGCCCAAGGACCCGATGCTGTGTTTTATAACGGAGCCGTCAGGCCCCAGACCGAATTTACGACTTTGAGCATCGAAAGTGGGGCTCATCTTGGAGTTTCGTTCTATACTTTGGCTGCTGAAAACCCGTTTTCATTGTCTTGGCTAAGGCTAGGGCTTATGAGTACAGGGATCGACGGCTTTCAAGAATCGGTTGTCAATGCCAATACGCAACCAGAGCTGACGGGAAATACCTTCGCATACGGCCTTCAGTCTCTTTATTGCAGCGTTCAGACTTCTTGGATGGCGTTAGATATCGCCCTTCATGGAAATGTGGTCCTAGAAACCCTAAATGGGGCTTCTTCAAAATCGCTCAGCATGGGGATATCCGGATTCTATGTGTTTCAAAATAGTCCTGTGCCTCTACAAATGGGTGTGAGCTTTAAAAATTTTCTTTCTACCGGACAGCTCTGGAGCACAGGCCATCAAGACCCTATTGATCCTATTTTGACCACAGGCATTAAGACAACCCTTTTGGAAAACAAGCTCACTTCAGCCCTTGATTTTGAAATTGACCCTCACTATATCCGTTATTTTTGGGGGACCGAATATCTGCTTATGGCTGACCCTCTGCAAGAAACGGCTTATTTTATTCGAGGAGGCGTTAGAAATAGCGATTTAACCTTAGGACTGGGTATTCAGCTGGCCTTTATTGAGTTAAATTATGCCTATGTACAGCCCCATGACTCTTTTGAAGAAGTGGAACACCGGCTTTCTGTTTGTTGGCAATTTAGACCGCCCCGATCGAGGGCCCCTATTCTTGAGGCGCCTTCCTCTGTTTATCCTATTTCTCCTGTTTCTGAGTATGAAACAGAGGGTTTAACTCCCACAGTTGCAACCCCTAATGCCACTTTTCCAGAAATCTTTCCAGAACAATGGAAGCAAGATGTCATTCAGCCATTAGGTGTCCCTCCCAAGATAGATCCTAACGAATTTTCAACGCCACATGCCCTCTGAAACCCCTCTGCAATATGTGAAAGGAGTGGGGCCTAGGCTTGCGGAAAACCTGCGAAAACTACAGCTGTTTCAACTCAGTGATTTTCTTTATTTTTTTCCTAGAACCTACGATGATCGTCGCCAACTACCTCGCCTGATACACCTGAATTTGGGTGAAATTCAGTCCTGTGTGGGGACCGTTCAGCTGATTCAAGAGCAAAAAATTAAGACAGGAATGACCCTGACAAAAGCTGTTATTTTTGATTCGAGCACTCACATTGTGGCACTGTGGTTCAATCAGCCCTATGTCAAAAAAAATCTTGTCCCTGGAACAGTGGTATGGATCAAAGGCAAGGTCGAAAAAAATCGCTATACGTCTGAAACAGAACTGAGCGTCATCGATTATGAATGTGCGGACCCAGCCCATGCCGCCGACACACTCTCGATAGGCAAGGTGGTTCCCATATATCCCCTAACCTTTGGGGTTACTCAGTATAAAATGAGGATAATAGCCAAAGACGCATTGGCAAAGTGCCTTCCTGAGGTGAGAGATCCCTTACCGACCGCGCTTATGCACCAACATCACCTTATCGATCTTAAAAAGGCCCTCTTGGCCATGCATTTACCCACAGAACGGGCGTCCTTTTTGGAAGCAAGGAAACGCTTGGTGTTTGATGAGTTTTTTTATTTCCAGCTTACACTCGCCCAAAAACGCTTAAAATGGCATAACCAAGCCCAGGCACCTCTGCTCAATACGGAAGGCCCCTTTATTTCGCGCTATGTGGATGCACTTCCCTACACGCTTACATCGGCTCAAAAACAGGTTATTGCCCAAATTTATCAAGATGTCCAAAGCCCGCATGCCATGAACCGCCTCATTCAAGGAGATGTCGGCAGCGGAAAAACCGAGGTGGCCATCGCGGCACTCTTGTGTGCCATAGAATCCGGAAAAAAAGGGGCGTTTATGGCCCCGACAGAAATTTTAGCGCAACAGCATGCCCTTAAATTGCAGGCACAATTGTCTCCGCTAGGCATTGAATGTGTCTTGATCAAAGGCAAACAAAGCCCTCGCCAAAGAGCCCAAGCTTTAGCCGCTCTTCAAAACGAAAATCCTCACATTGTGGTTGGAACCCATGCGCTTATTGAAGACCCTGTTATTATTCCTCAATTGGGCCTTGTGGTTGTGGATGAACAGCATAAATTTGGGGTTGTTCAACGCTCAAAATTACAACAAAAGGGACAAAGTCCCCATTGCCTCTATCTTACCGCAACACCCATCCCTCGATCGTTCATGCTCACATGCTTCGGAGACCTTGATAAATCAATTATGAACGAAATACCCCCAGGACGTGTCCCTCCGGTCACCCACTTTGCGCCTGAAACTCGCCTGAACGCTGTCTATTTACACTGTGAATCTGAGCTCAAAAAAGGGCATCAAGTGTATATTGTATACCCCCTGGTCGAAGAGTCTGAAAAACTCGATTTAAAATCTGCGCAAGAAGGCCATTTATTTCTTAAAACTACGGTTTTCTCTAAGTTTGAAGTGGGTCTTCTACATGGAAAAATGAAACCCAAAGAAAAAAAAGACACCATGTCCGCTTTTAAAGAAAATGCGTTTCAGGTATTGGTCTCAACAACGGTTATCGAAGTTGGAATTGATGTCCCAAATGCCACCGTTATGATTATTATGCATGCTGAACGATTTGGACTTGCACAACTCCACCAGCTGCGAGGCCGTATTGGACGAAGCACGCTGCCTTCGACATGTTTTCTAATATCGCCAAAAACGCTTACTAAAAACAACCCTCGCATTCAGGCCATGCTCTCTACCACAGATGGGTTCAAAATTGCCGAATACGACCTCAAAATTCGGGGGCCAGGGGATATGCTCGGAACACGGCAAGCCGGCCTTCCCGAATTCAAACTGGCCGACCTAGTCCGAGATGAATCTATCTTACTTTCCGCACGCAAGGCGGCATTTGGGGTTATTCGAGAGGATCCTGCACTCAAGAAGCCCGAAAACAAAGGCGTAAAAGGAGCCTTAGAGAAAAGTAAAGGTACTGTGGAGGGGAAATTAAATTAATGTCTCTGTTGCGTCTGAAGAACAACCAAATGGGCATAATTCCCATTTTTCTCGATCAATTCATCGTGGCTGCCCATCTCTACAATTTTACCCTTATCTAATACCACAATTTTATGTGCATGCCTGATTGTTGAAAGCCGATGCGCAATAACAAAGGTTGTTCTGTTTTTCATAAGGGCTACCAAGGCATCTTGAACCAATTGTTCCGACTTGGAATCTAAGGCAGAGGTGGCCTCATCTAAAATCAAAATTCGGGGGTTTCTTAAAATCGCCCTCGCAATAGAAAGTCGTTGTTTTTGACCTCCCGAGAGTTTTCGTCCCCGATCCCCCACTACTGACCGCAGTTGCCGTGAAAGAGGCTCCACAAATTCCCAGGCATTGGCCATTTTTAAGGCTGTAATCACTTCCTCTTTGGTCGCATCGGGCTTGCCATAGCGAACATTGTCTAAAATGCTTCCACGGAACAGAACGTCCTCTTGGGGAACGATGCCCATGTGTGAACGCAGGGTATGGAGATTCATAGTTTTAATATCAATATCGTCGATGCAAATGGTCCCTTCCGTAGGGTCGTAAAATCTGGGAATCAAACTCACCAGCGTGCTTTTTCCTGCACCTGAAAGCCCCACTAAGGCAATGACTTCACCTTCTAAAACTTTGAGGTTAAAATCGCGAATGACCGCACCACCCGCCCCTTCATATTCAAATGTTACATGCTTAAATTCTACTGTGCCTTTGATCCTTTCCGGAGAAATAGACATTGCCTCTGTCTGAATCTCAATAGGCAGGTCCATGACCTCAAAAACACGTTCCGTCGAAGCCATTGCCTGTTGTAAATTGGTGTAAACTTTTGACAAGGCCAAAACAGGATCGATTAAAAGCATAATCCCCGTAAAAAACGAGGCTAAATTTGCCCCGGACATGTGTCCGAGTGTCATTTCATATCCCCCGTACCAAACCACCAATCCAATCACCATAAATTGCAAAAACGAAATGAAAGGCTCTACTTTTGCCTTCACGCCAACCCCAATCATTGTGGTGTGGTAACTTCGCATGTTTTCTCGTTTGAAACGATCAATTTCATATTCTTCCATGGTGTTGGCTTGAACAGACTTCACATTCGAAAGAGTTTCTTGGGCAATGTGTGTGATATCCGCAGCTTTACGCTGGATGTTTCTAGCGTTGATTTTTAATTTCCCAGCAGCAAATCCGATAATGCCCACAAACATAGGAATGGTCACAAGAGTGAACAACGTCAGCTTCCAATTCATAATGAACAGATAGCCGATGATGCCCAAGAATGTTAGCATTTGAGGTAAAGTTTCAGCAAAACTTTGAATAATGGCCTCTTTCATCTTATCGACATCAGAAAAGAGTCTCGATAAAAGATCACCTAGCTTCCATTCTGCATAAAACGACTGGGGTAACTTTTGCAATTTGCGATATAGCTCCATGCGAATATCGATAGTAATGCGACAACTGATGCTGGTCATCACATACATTTGACCTTGTTGCGTCGCTAACCGAATCCCGTAAAGCAGAATCGCATTGATAATTTGATTGTTAATATGAAGCAGATTTTTATCAGCCAATTCATTCACAATATCTCGAGTCAACGGCAGAAAAAAAACATTGGCTGCAGTGAACAATAAAACAAGCACTATCGAAAAAATGAATGAAGGGATGTACGGTTTTATATACCGAAGAATTCTAAAATAGAGTGTCATAAGTGTTGGTGCCGAAGGCCGGAATCGAACCGGCACGGAGTCGCCTCCACCGGTTTTTGAGACCGGCGCGTCTACCAATTCCGCCACCCCGGCAAGGGTTTATAATTGGAATGGTCATTATCTCATTTCACTCTGAACTACACAAGGCATCATATTCCTCGATATAAGAACAAATAATTTTTCCCCAGGTAAACTGTTCTTTCACAAAAGCAATGCCTGCCTGCCCTCGTTTAGTGAGTTCAATAGGATTAGAAAGTGCCGCTTTGAGAGTGTGGCTCAATGAGTCAGCGTCCACCTCGCTTCTATATCCCACGCCCCATTTTTCCACATCCCCAAACCGACAGCCCGCTGAGATGAGCACTGGCGTTCCTAAACTTAAAGCTTCAAGGATCACCATACCAAATCCTTCTGCTCTTGAAGGTACTACAAGCAAAATTGCTTTTTGGATCAATGCTTGCTTCCCTTCTTTTACATGTCCCAAAAATTCAACTCGCCCTTTCAAACCCAATTTTTCACATTGCTCCTGGAGAGAGTGAAGCATCCCAAAATCTGAACCTGCTATTTTGAGTGTAAATTCAGATTTATACTTTGAAAAAGCCTCAATTAAAAGGTCAGGACCTTTCTCAGGATGCAGTCTTCCTAGGAATAACAGGTAGGGTTCTTTGGACAAGTGAGGGTTTATCTCAGGAGGGAAAATTCCGTTCTGAACAACTGAGACCCTCATGCTTTTGAGCAACAGAAGTCCAAAGGCCTTTTCTTCGTTATTGAGCACAAAAACCCGAGAGGCCCTTTGAAGAAAAGGGCCTTGCAAGAGTTTGAAAGCAAGGTGTTTCTTTTGAGATTTTCTTGAGAAATGTGTTAAAGAAAGCTCTCCGTGCGTACTCCACACATAGGGTTTCTTTTGAATCAAACATATTAGGGCCGCGATAATAGCAGGAAAATGCCACAATTCATGAATATGAACCACATCGGCTTTTTTAATCTCTTTCCAAAGGGGTCTTAGAATGCGTGGTGAAAAGGCTTTCCAAAAATAAGCAAGCCGACTTTCTTTGACACAGAGCGCCTCTTTAATGGTGCTTTCAAAAGCATATGCTTGATTTTCTGTGGTGATTAAACTGATGTGATATTTTTTACTTAATTCTACAGCCATTTGCTCGGCAACAACAAAAGGCCCTCCCCATTTTGAAGAAGCATTAAGTGTGACAAAAAGGATTTTTTTCATGGGTATAGAGGGTGATTCAGACACAAGCCAACTCCTTCTTCGATAATTCGCCTGTTGGGTGGAAACGCCCCTCAAGGAACCTTACTTTTAGTCTACCGCTAGTCTACCTCAAAAATGAGTCTGCGCATACTGGATAGGCCAGCATTGGAAAGGAGCGCCTTATTAGGGTATCCTTTAGGAATGCAAAACATTGGCCTCATGATGACCTATAACGAAGACGATATTATTGAAGAAGTCATGATCGCCAATCAGAAACACTTCGATAAAATTTTGGTTTTAGATGGTTCGACAGATAGAACGGAAGACATTTTGCGAAGTTTTTCCAACGTTGTCTATGTGATTAAAGACCAAGACCTCTATCCCAGGCGCGTGATTGGGAATGGAGCGAGACAATTTCTGCTTGAGAAAGCTCAAGAGTGGTATGGACATGAAGACTGGAATACACCAAAGATTTCGAAGAGTTTGAACTCTCTAAGCGAACCCACTTTTTAATGCAATGGTTACGTTGGCATCAGTATAAAGCGTGAAAGGGACCCGCATGTCTGCAGAATTTATCGCATTTTTGACAGAATTGGCCACTCTGAGTGACCCCATTGCCATGCACTATTTCAACAGCACTACGCTTGAAATTAGAGAGAAACAAGATAAAACACTTGTCACACAGGCTGATTTAGAAATTGAAACCGCCATTCGTACTTGCGTTAAAACACAACGGCCTTACTGGTCGATTTTAGGCGAAGAATTTGGAGACACCTGTCATTTTGAGTCTAAAATTAGACTGATCATTGACCCTATCGATAGCACCCAAAATTTTCTTAGCCGAATTCCGATATTTGCGACTCTTTTGGCTATTGAAGAAAACGGGGAAATTGTCGCGGGCCTCGTTTCTGCACCTGCAACCCAGGAAAGATGGTGGGCGCAGAAAGGGAAGGGCTCTTTTTATAATGGCATAGGACAGCGGGTGTCACAGGTATCTGATCTTTCTCAAGCACAGGCTTTTCATGGCAGTCTCTATGGTTCTGAAGCCACCCAAACCCCACCTGAGTTGCTTACCCTATTGTCCCAAACCCGGAGACAACGCGGCATGGGTGATTACCTTGCCCATACACTGGTTGCTATGGGATGCGGAGATTTTGCTGTGGATTTTGGGCTAAAACCCTGGGATATCGCCCCTCTCAAAATCATTGTGGAAGAAGCGGGTGGAAAAGTGACCAATGCGGACGGAAATTTTTCCCTATACACCCATAGCATTGTCTCTAGCAACCGTGTTTTGCACCCTCACATTATTCACCGGTTATTGCCAGTTTAAGGCTGACAGTGTACTTTAATTACCTATGGCAAAAGCATCGAAGTATAAAATATCTGAACATTTCTCAAGACGCGACTTTGTCTGTCGTTGTGGAAAATGTGACGAGTCTATCCGGTTAAGTCTTGGGCTTGTCGGTGGTCTTGAACTTTTGAGAAGCAAGGCCAGGAATCGTGTCAATATTGTCAAAGGCTATGAATGTCCTGAAAGTTCAGAAAACTCCAGCAAGTTCAAACGCAATTTTCATACCATTGGGGTTGCGGCAGATGTTACTGTTGATAAAAAAGATCTCAGGGAAGTCTTTTTGTTGGCAGAAGAAGTCCCTGAATTTAATGGGGTTGGCCTTGATTTAACAAGTGCTCACGTGCATGTCGACACCCGAAAAGATAAAAAAAGATCCCTCTGGGTCGTTGAAAACGGAATTCATATCGACCTGACTGAAGAAAACCGTCTCCATTATTTCCCCAGTAAGGCAAACTAGTTTGGACTATGCCCAGACTCAATTAAACTATTTTTTAGCGTTCCTTACCCGTCAAAAACACTATTCTATGCATACCATTACCAACTATCGCCGTGATATCGAGCGTTTTTTGGCCTTTTCCACAGAAGAAGGGACCCCCGACTTTTCTCTTCTCACCCATAGGACATGTCGCCAATACCTGGGTATTTTAGATCAAAGCGGCCTAAAACCCCGATCCATTGCCCGTGGGATTGCCGCATTAAGGTCTTTTTGGAATTATCTTATGACGACAGGGGAAGTCACCCAAAACCCCTGGGAATTTCTTATCCTTCCCAAATCACCGCACTCGCTTCCTCATTTTATGTGTGATGCCGAGATAGCACGCCTTTTTTCAGCCATTCCGATACACACGCTTCAAGGAATACGAAACCGTACCCTGTGTGAGTGTTTATTTGGAATGGGAGTACGGGTCACTGAACTTATTCAAATTAACGTAGAAGATCTCGATCTACATGACGCTCAGGTGAGAGTCATGGGCAAAGGCCAAAAAGAGCGTATTGCTTTATTCGGAGACAGCGCCAAAACCTTTTTAAAACGCTATTTAGAAGAAGCCCGACCCCAATGGGCCTTATCGAGCAAAGGGCCCTTGTTTGTTAATAAAAAGGGGCAACGGCTTACCGTCCGAACGGTCCAACGATTAATAGAGTCGCTGAGAAACTATTTAGACACCCCCAAGGCTATGACCCCCCATACCTTTCGTCATTCTTTTGCCTCTTCTCTGCTCAATGGAGGGGCAGATTTAAAAAGTGTTCAGGAACTTCTTGGCCACAGCAGTCTATCAACCACCCAACTTTATACCCACATTACCACTGCAAAGTTGCAAGAGAATTATAAAAAAGCACATCCGAGATCTTGAGCCGTTTTTGTCAGACTTTTCACTTTGTTTGAGTCAAAAAGTTTTTTAACAGGTCCTTTCCATAGTCTGTCAAAATAGACTCTGGGTGAAACTGAACCCCTTCTAGGGGATAGCGTGTGTGGCGCATGCCCATAATGACACCGTCCGCTGTTTTGGCAGACACTTCAAACTCGGTTGGAACGGTATTAGGATCAATCACCAAGGAATGATACCGTGTCGCGTTGAAAGGAGAGGGGATATTTTTAAAGACCGATTTCCCATCGTGAAAGACCGGCGAAACCTTGCCATGCATAAGCGTTGGGGCATGAACCACATGGGCGCCAAATACGTGACCTATCGCTTGATGCCCTAAGCATACGCCTAGTATAGGAATTTTTTGATAGAAATAACGAATCACATCTTGGGTAATACCTGCATCTTCCGGACGCCCGGGACCTGGAGAAATAACAATTTGAGTAGGTGCCAAGGCTTCAATGTCGGACAGTGATAAAGTGTCATTTCGGTGCACCTGCAATTGGGCGCCCAATTCACCTAAATATTGGACCAAATTATAGGTAAAAGAATCGTAGTTATCGATCATTAGAAGCATGCTTGCACCATTCCTTTGGCTTTATTGATAGACTCTTCATATTCGGTTTTAGGGTCAGAATCTGCCACAATCCCTGCTCCGGCCTGGATCAGATAGTCACCTTTTTGGGCCAAAATTGTTCGAATAATAATGCACAAATCCATATTACCTCTCAAATCAAAATAACCCAGTGCCCCGCCATATAACCCCCTGTGTTCAGGCTCTAGTTCATCAATAATTTCAATTGCCCTCACTTTAGGCGTCCCACTGAGTGTTCCTGCAGGAAAGGTGGCTTTGAATAGATCAAAGGCATTTTTTCCCTTTTGAAGAGTTCCCTCAATATTACTGACCATATGAATCACATGAGAGTACATTTCACATTCCATAAGGTGTGTAGGTTTAATAGAATGATAGTCACACACACGGCCCAAGTCGTTTCGACCTAGGTCCACCAACATGACATGCTCGGCAACTTCTTTGGTGTCAGCTCGCAATTCGGCGCACAGTGCCTCTTCTTGTCCTTGAATCCGGGGACGGGTACCTGCAATTGGGCGTAAAGTTGCTTTGTTCTCGGTTAACTTAACCAGCATTTCTGGGGAGGATCCAATCAACTGATAATCAGGAAAATTAAAATAAAACATATAAGGAGACGGGTTAATCAATCGTAAATTACGATAAACTTCAAAGGGGGCTTTTTTCTGAGGAAGTCTGAATTTTTGCGAGAAGACCAATTGAAAGGCATCTCCTTCATAAATAAACTGCTTGGCGTTGCGAACCCCCTCCTCAAACTCGTCCTGAGTCATATTTGAGTCGACAGCACCAAAATCGACGCTTTCAGAAGGTTTTATGGGCATTATGGGCAAAGACAAAGGCTGTTGCAGAGCCGCCTCTATGGAGTCGAGGCGGGCCTCTGCCGCCATTTTATCTTGATCGTCTGACAGGGTTAACAAAATCAATTTGCGTTGAGCATGGTCAAAAACAACCAAGGAACGTGGAAAAATAAAATGGGCCATAGGGACTGCCGTCTCAGGCTTTTTTCGGAAGAAAATAGGTTCAATTGTTTGAATGACTTCCCAAGAGAAAAAACCCACGGCCCCACCCGCAAGCGATGGGAGGTTTGGAAGAAGATCAATGTGATATTGAGCCAACCGTTTTTGAAGTTCGTCTACGGGATGTGCGTCATTTTTTCCTGCGATATAGGTACAGAAAGGATCAAATCCAATAAACGAATATCGGGCTACTTGCTCGCCTCCAGTTACACTTTCCAGCAAAAAACTATTGGGCTGATTGAGCTTGAGATAGGCCGAAACAGGTGTCTCTAAGTCGCCGTAAAATTCTCGGACAAAAGGGGTTAGATGAATAGGAAGTGGTGTCATAAACTTAGGGTAACCTTTTTTCGTTTGGCGGGGACGATGGGACTCGAACCCACGACCTCCTACGTGACAGGCAGGCGTTCTAACCAACTGAACTACGCCCCCGCAAAGGATAAAAAGCTTGTGCAGTATATATGTGGCAGGCTGACTTCGTCAATGAGCCTAAACTTTGGCTACTGAGTCACCGACCCCTTACCTAAAAAAATTGCAACGGCGCTCTTTTTTTTTCGATAATATACTACCTTATGATTTTCAAAATAGTCTCACTTTATTCAGATTCTTACTTAAAGGAAGCCTCTTTTTTAGAAGCCCTTTATAAGGCTGCTCGACAGAAGTTTGCTATTGGCTGTTTCCCGTGTCCTATTGAAGAGCTCCTATCTTTAGAAAAGATTAAGACCATTGTTAACCAAAACCCCCAAAAAGGTGCTACTCGTCTCCGACGTTTTTTGAGGTGTCTGTTAGACTACCCTCACGCTATCCTTCACAGACCTACCCCCATTAAAACACTGATGCCACTTTATTGTGACCTTCTTATCAACCTTTCTGGAGAGATGGCCCCCCATGATATTCAGACAACGCTGACATTCTTGCAACAAACATTTTTTAAGATTTTACCTCCAATAGCAAACTTAGACTGCTATGACAACGATGACTATAAAGATTTTCGACTTCTTTGTTTTTTATTTCAAGCATCTCCTAGAACCACTGTCAAAACCCTATTTCCGGACAGTTATATGAACGCCACCTTGCTTTCAGAACCTGGAAAAGTTTTTGTAGAGCTTCGACAAGCGTTTAAAACCCAAGACCCTGATATTCATGTCATTGTTGACGGAACACAAAATCGTTCAGGACACCGCAAATTAATTGCTTTATTAAAAAAAATGTTTTCTCTTGGGGTTCCTGTCTCTTTAGGCATTGAAGCTGAGCTGAGTTACTTTGTACCGATTCCAACTGAATCTTTAGGAAAGCAACCTCGGTGCTCAAAATGGTACAGGCATTTACCTTTTGAACTTTTTCATAAGGGCGTCCACGTTCAAGATGTTACAAGACATCTCCAAAAAACTCTCTTTGATGGACCTACCATTCGAGGAACTGTGGAAATTAATTCGGAAGATGTCGAGCACGGCCTTGTGGCATTAGAATTTATTACCTCTGACGGGTACTCTTTAGAGTCCAACTGTCAGACTGTTGATGCTATATGGGAAATTTGCGCTCGGCTGGACAAAGCGATAACAGAGGCGAAGAGTCAAGGTCTAACCATTCTTTCATTAAGGTCTGTTTTTGAATCTCTTTCTGGATATTCTTGGAGTAGAGATTACGATCTTCATTTATCACTCGATGTGCTTCTCTCTCGCCACCCCCTTCAATTAGGTTTTCGCGGAGTTCAGGCTACTGTGGGCGTCCCTCTTAATAACTATGAACAGTTTACCTCTTCTTTCAATAGTCAACCCGAATTTAAACAAGAGCTTCCTGATAGGCCTTTGTCGCGTAGCATAAAAGGGATTCATGAATGGGAAAAATGTCTTCTTCGGATTGCCCACAATCTGGATTTAGACTTTCTCAATTTAAACCCTAGAGAGAAAGCAAAGTGCCAAACTGTTGTTGCCTGTTTTCTTCAAACTGTAATGCTGCACAAACTTTATTCTGAAGATCGTGTTCATTTATGGAGGTTGCCTCGTGTTTTATTAAGTAAAGATATTTGGGATAAATATATAAAATCGGATATTTCTACACTGCTCAAAGAGCTTCAAAATCAAATAGGAGATGATTCCTACGCCATTCTTGCCTACAAGACAACACGAGCTTGTCATGTGTTTTTTGGCTAGGAACGAATCTGCCCCTCACCCGTTACGATATACTTATAGGTGGTAAGCTCAGGCAATCCCATAGGGCCACGGGCATGCAGTTTTTGACTTGAAATTCCCATTTCAGCGCCAAACCCAAATTCGCCTCCGTCTACAAAGCGCGTTGAGGCATTGACTAAAACCGCCGCTGCATCTACTTGCTGTTGAAACAACGTTACTGCCGATAGATTTTCCGATAAAATAGCCTCAGAATGATGGGTTCCGTACTGTCGAATGTGAGTTATAGCTTCTTGAACATTTGCCACGACTTTTACTGATAAAACAAGGTCTAGAAACTCTGTTCCCCAGTCAGATTCTTGGGCGGGAATGACATGAGGGGCAAGGGCTTGGGTTTGAGCACAGCCTCGAATGTCGACTCCGGCTTTTTGAAGGGCTTGAATCGCTTTTGGCAACCATACGGGGGCAATATCTTGGTGTACCAAAAGGCTTTCACATGCGTTACACGCTGAAGGTCGTTGCACTTTGGCGTTAAGCAAAATGGGAATGGCATGATCTAGATTCGCATCTTTATCCACAAAAATATGGCAATTACCCACCCCTGTTTCAATCGTAGGCACCTGGGAAGAGGTCACTACACGTTGGATTAAATCAGCGCCACCCCTAGGAATAATGACACTGAGAAATTGCTTGAGTTGTACAAACTCCGTCACGCCCTCTCGGGACACGTTCTCTAAAAGCTGAATAGACTCGACAGGAACACCGACAGAGGCGGCGGCATTGCGCAGAATCGTGGTGATTGCCACGTTCGATCGATAGGTAGATGAACTGCCTCTAAGCACTACAGCGTTACTGGTTTTGAGGGCAAGTGCAATGGCGTCAGCGGTCACATTGGGGCGTGCTTCGTAGATCATACCGATTACACCTAAAGGCACTCTCACTTTGACGATACGCAAACCATTGGGGCGGGTAGATCCCCCTAGAATTTCCCCGATGGGATCCGGCAGGGTTGCAATCATGCGAATTCCCTCGGCGATATCTACGATGCGCTTATGATTCAGAGTCAACCGATCTAACAATGCTTTGGACATACCAGATTGAACCCCGGCTTCAACATCCTTGGAATTCTCGGACAAGACAAGTGCTTCTTGTTCTAAAAAACGATCGGACATAGCATAGAGGGCTTTGTTTTTGATGTCTGTAGAAAGCGTTGCAAGTTCAAAAGAAGCGTTAAAGGCTTTTTCGCATTGTTGGTAAATAGAGTGCATTTTATACCTCGGGTGCATTCTCACCGGGTCTAGAGTGGCGAGAACTCAATGGCTTTGCAGGGATAAACGTACCTACGGTCTCGTTGGCTAAAATAGCATTGAGGATATTCTTTGTTTTACCATTGGCAATCACAACATCAATCCCCGCCTGAGCGGCCTCTCGGGCATAGGTCAGTTTTGAACTCATGCCTCCGCGACTTCTGTTGTTTTGAATATCATCTACCTGGTTAAAAATATCGTCTGTAATGGTTTCAATGCGGTGCATAAGTCTCGCCTGAGGGTCTTTTTTAGGATTTCCTGTAAAAACACCATCGATATCCGTTAAAATAATGAGTTTATCTGCATCCACAAGCTGAGCAACTTTACTTGAAAGCTCATCGTTATCTCCAAATTTAACACCAATTTCATCGGTTGCGACAGTATCGTTTTCGTTAATGATGGGCACAACCCCCTGGGTTAAAAGAGTCGCTATGGTATTTTGCGTATTTTGACGTTTTACAGGGGTTTCAATGCAGTCTTTGGTCAATAAAATTTGGCCCACTTGAAAGCCTTTTTGCCCAAAAAAGGAGGCGTATTCATTCATCAGCAAAATTTGACCCACAGAGGCTGCTGCTTGTTTTTCTGGAATCGATTGAGTACGCAACCCCATCCGCTCCGAACCACACGTGATGGCACCAGAGGTCACGATGATGACTTGATTGTTTCTTTCAAACAGAGCTTCACATAGCTGGTGAATAAGGCTTCGAAGGGTATTGAGATCCAGCTTGCCTTCTTGAGTGGTGAGAATATTGGTCCCAATTTTGACTACAATTTTCATCGCCGTCTCTTTTATTTGGCCAGGATATCTGGAATAAGCTCAGAAAGCCCCTCCCTTGTAAACGAGGAAATGGGTAGAATGACTACTCCGTGAGCTACAAATTCGGCCTGAATAGCCTCTTTTTGCTCCTCGATAATTATATCAATTTTAGTTAAAACCACAATCACAGGCTTTGATTGGATGTCGAGATCGCTTTTTTTGAGTTCAGAACACACTGTCTGATAGTCTTTCCAGCTTTGCTTAGGATCTTCAAAGGAAGCGGCTACCAGGTGTACCAGCAATCGGGTTCTGTCAATATGGCGCAGAAATTCTAGCCCTAGCCCTAGCCCCTCAGACGCCCCTTCGATCAAGCCTGGGATATCCGCCAAAACCACTTCCCTATCCTCGGTTTTGAGCACCCCTAAATTAGGGTAAAGCGTCGTAAAAGGATAATCAGCTATTTTAGGATTCGCTCGTGTTAACGCCTTTAATAAAGTCGATTTACCTGCATTCGGCAAACCCACTAACCCCACTTCGGCAATAAGCCTTAATTCCATGGTAAGCACCACTTCATCTCCAGGCATTCCTGGCTGAGCATATCGGGGAGATCGGTTTACGGAGGTAGAAAATCGGGCATTACCTAGGCCGCCTTTGCCCCCTTTGGCGGCTAGAAACCTGTCCCCATTGTTTTGCAGGTCTGCGATAAGGTCGCCATCGGTATTAAAAATCATGGTGCCACAAGGGACATCTACGATAAAATCTTGGCCCTTTGCGCCGTACTGATCTTTCTTACCACCCTTGGTTCCATTTTCAGCTTTGATATGACGTCGCATATCCAAGTCCATCAGGGTTTGAAGATTGGGTTTGGCCATAAAAATGACATCGCCACCCTTCCCACCGTCTCCGCCATCAGGCCCCCCTAATGGGACATATTTTTCTCGACGAAAACTGCTGCCACCAGGCCCCCCATTTCCAGCCTTGATTTTAAGGGTTACTTTGTCAACAAATTTCACTCAATTTGCTGCGTAGACAGAAATTTTTTGCCTTTTTTTATTAAAAGGCTCAAATTTTACAATGCCTTCAATTAAAGCAAAAATGGTAAAATCTTTTCCTAAACCCACGTTATTTCCTGGATGAAACTGGGTGCCACGTTGGCGCACGATAATATTTCCAGCCTTGGCTAATTGTCCGCCAAACACTTTCACACCCAAGCGTTGCGAATTACTATCGCGACCGTTTTTTGAACTCCCCTTACCTTTTTTATGCGCCATGACAATTCTCCTGAATTATTTTGAAATAGATTCTACTTTAATAGTGGTCAATTTTTGACGATGCCCCTGGGTTCTTTTATAGCCTGTTTTAGGCTTGAATTTGAAGACAATTATTTTATCAGCCTTCACTTGATTTAAGACCTTCGCAGTGACTTTAGCCCCTTCAATGAAGGGTTTCCCTAGCTTTAGCTCATTTCCATCTGAAATCAAAAGAACTTTATCAAAGGTATAACTGTCTGCTGGCTGCGCTTCCAACTTTTCAATATCGACGATTGTACCTGATTCCACTAAATATTGTTTTCCACCGGTTTCAATAACTGCAAACATAAAATTACTCCTGAAAAAACGTTGCCTACGTGGGCGATTCATCCCTTTCTATATAAAAAGGACCTTTTGTTTTACCACTTTAGTATAGAAGATGTCAACTTTTTAGCGAAGTTAAAAAATATGATATCTTTTATTCGTGGCTACACTTTGAGAAAAATCTAGACTCAAAGTGAGGCTAAATTTTTTCGGAAGATCCGTTTAAAGAGTCTGTTTTGTTCCGAAATGGAGTAGCCGGAATCTTGTTGTTCAGCAGACAAAACACAAGTATAGAAACCGGCTTTTATCCTTCATTTAAGCCTTCTTCTGGGCGTTTGATGAGGATATTAGAATCTTGAAACCGGTCAAACGCTTCGGAGAGTTTTCGAACCTCTTTACTGAGTTGGGTAGTTTTCCCAGATAACAGTGTATTATCAACCAAATGATTGCCCTCAATGGTATCCATTCGAGACTCAATTCTTCTGATCGTGTCAGCAAGATGTTGATAGCTAGGACTTGATGCGGCAAGTCGGCGAATTTCTACAAATGCACGCATAATCCGAATATTAATTTCAACAGCAACTTTGCTTTTAAGCACCCCAGACAACATTGCCACACCCTGTTCGGTAAAGACATACGGGAGATACTTTATGTTTTTCCCCTGTTTCAAGATCGCATTTTGCGACCTTGAAACTTCCTCGGACTCAGTTTTAGTAATTTGAAACATAAAATCTTCGGGAAAACGGTCAAAATTTCTTTTGACTTGTTCGTTCAATCTTCTAGTCTCTACCTGATATAACTCTGCCAAGTCACTGTCGAGCATCACCTTTACGCCGCGAAGAGTGTAGATTCGTGACTTTAAATCCTCAAAATTTGCCAATTCTTTATTTATCATCTATCCACACCATTTTCTTTCCCAAAACCTTTGAAAGCATCTTCAGCTCCTTGTACCGCAAAGTCTCACTGGATAGCTTTTTGTGTAAATTTTCCCGTGATTGACCCATGGCGTCTGCTACTTCGGAAGATCTGTTTAGGGTCTCTGTCATGACCATCCTAATCAACTCTTCTGAAATCTCTGATATGTCTTTTTTAGGGCATAATTTATCTCGCATTTTGACGGCTCCAAATCTTTTTAGAATTTAGCCAGCTAGCTCTGGTTGAAAAATTTTTGGAGCCCTTCTCTTTTTGTCAAATGCTTTATTACTCGGCTTTACCCATTAAACTTTGGTGCACCCGCTAGGTCTTTCTTCACTTGTTCTACAGCGTAATGAAAGGGCGTATTTTTTCCAACTTCTTTGCACTAATCCCTTTTATTTTTTTCAAATCTTCAATCGAATCAAAAAGATGGCCTGCTCTTGTATTCAAAATGCGCTGCGCAACGGTTGTCCCTATTCCAGGAATGGTCATCAGGGCTTCTTTAGAGGCGGAATTAATCGCCACAGGATAGCCTTGAGGGACAGGTACCTGTGCTTCGATATAAGTGCTGGGAACCCTTTCCTTGGATTTATTTGGTTTTACCCTATCAGGCTTACGAACAGGGACTAAAATGCGCTGTCCGTCTTTTACTTTTGCAGCCAAATTCACGCCATCTAAATTGGCGTCTGGCAAGGTTCCTCCTGCTAATTTAAGTGCCTCCATCACCCGAATGCTGGGCGTGACCTCATAAACCCCAGGATGCTCAATGGCTCCTGCAATATGGACAATGGCTTTTTTGATAGGCTCGACCTCACTGTTTGTGGTCGGAGAAGTCGCCAAAGAGGGTATACTGACTGTTAATGAACGTGGCTGCACTAAAAAAGCAATCGCCCCAACACCCAAAATCGCAAACGCCATATAAATATATTTTATTTTTATTTTTCTTATCATGTGCCTATTATAGTCATAAGCTGCCCTTTTTGTATATATTTAAATGGCCTCTAAGCCTCTGGGAAACTATTTAAATCGATAGAACCGGCGCTTTCCTACCTTTAGAACCTGTTCAGGTTTCCCTAAAAAAAATGCCAAGGAATCTCTCAGAATTTCCCCATCCAAACTCACGGCGCCATGCTCAATTAATCGGGAAGCTTCTTTTTTTGAAGGGGCCATGCCATGTAAAACCATAAAATCGGTCCACTTTGTGGGTGTTGGGGGAATAGAAAGCACCGGCATGTCTTCTGGGTTTAATTTTTGGGAAAAGACCCGATTAAACGCTTCTTTTGCGTTCATGGCCTCTTGAGGTGAATGTAAGAACGAAACCAATCGAACCCCTAATTCTTCTTTCAAAAATTTGGGGTTTTTTCCGGAATCCAGTTCGAACTTGAACTGCAACAGTTCTTCCGGAGAAGCATCGGTTATGAGGGAAAAATATTTCAAGATCATGGTGTCAGGAATGGACATGATTTTACCAAACTGATCTTGGCCAGACTCTAGAAGTCCAATGTGATTCCCCAAGGATTTACTCATTTTCTGAACCCCATCAACACCTTCGAGTAAAGGTGCCGTTATTACCGCTTGCACAGGTTTTCCGTATTCTTTTTGTAAATGACGGCCCATCAATACATTAAATTTCTGATCTGTACCCCCCATTTCAATGTCATTTTCTAGCACCACAGAGTCATAGCCTTGTAATAAAGGGTAAAGAAATTCATGAATGCTAATGGGTCGTTCTTGAGAAAACCGTTTCTGAAAGTCGTCACGTTCAAGCATTCTTGCAACGGTATATTGGGCAGAAAGCTTAATCATTTCCCGAGAAGTGAGTTTATCTAACCACTCAGAGTTAAAAACAACCTGCGTTTTGGCAGGATCTAAGAGTTTAAATACCTGGGTTTTATAACTTTCCGCGTTGGCTTTCACTTGCTCTGAGGTGAGTGGTTTTCGGGTTTCTGATTTTCCCGTAGGATCCCCTATCATCGCAGTAAAATCGCCAACAAGAAACTGTACAAGATGCCCCATGTCTTGAAGAATGCGCAGTTTTTTGAGCACTACCATATGCCCAATATGTAAATCGGGCGCAGAAGGGTCTGCACCAAATTTAATTTTAAGGGGTTTTGAGGCTGTAGCGATGCGGTCTAGGGCCGACTCGGGAATAACGTCTTGAAGCCCTTGTGCAAATTGGGCAAGCATAAGTTTAATATCTATAATGCTCAGGTTTATAAGGGCCGTTGGCATCAACGCCCAAATAAGCCGCTTGTTCCGATGTCAATCGGGTCAATTTTGCTCCCAATTTTTCAAGGTGAAGTCGGGCCACTTCTTCATCGAGCCTTTTGGGTAGGGTATATACCCCAATTTCATACGTGTTTTGTTTGAGTTCAATTTGGGCCAATACTTGATTGGTAAACGATGTGCTCATTACAAAAGAAGGATGTCCCTGTGCACAACCCAGGTTCACCAATCTGCCCTCTGCAAGCAAGAAAATGGTGTTTCCGTCTGGAAAGGTATATTGATCGACCTGAGGTTTAATATTAAGGTGCTTGATCCCTGGGAATTGTATCAATTTTTCCACTTGAATTTCGTTGTCAAAGTGTCCAATGTTGCAGACAAGGGCTTGGTCTTTCATCCGTTTTAAATGATCAATTGTAATGATGTCGCAATTACCTGTCGTTGTGACATAAATATTTGCCTCTTGAAGAGCCTCTTCGATAGGTTTTACTTCATAGCCTTCCATTGCCGCTTGAAGGGCACAAATAGGGTCTATTTCGGTAATAATGACACGGGCCCCAAATCCGCGCATTGATTGTGCACAGCCTTTGCCAACATCTCCGTAGCCACAAATCACCACCACTTTACCCGCAACCATCACACCTGTCGCACGCTTAATGCCATCTGCAAGCGATTCTCTGCATCCGTATAAATTATCGAATTTAGACTTTGTTACAGAGTCATTTACATTGATCGCTGGAAAAAGCAGTTTTCCTTCATCTCGCATTTGGTACAGTCTATGGACACCCGTGGTAGTTTCTTCAGAAACGCCTTGGATAGACTTCGCCATCGTCTGCCATTTTTGAGGCTTTGTATGAAGCTCGCGCCGAATGGTATCTAGAATAATGGCAAACTCTTTATTGTCTGTTGATTGATTAATCAGCTCAGGATTTTTCTCAATTTCTACGCCTTTGTGAATGAGTAAAGTTGCATCCCCACCATCATCGACGATGAGATCGGGACCAGAACCATCTGGAAATTGGAGCATTTGTTCGGTACACCACCAATACTCCTCTAAACTTTCGCCCTTCCAAGCAAAAACAGGAACCCCAGCGGCGGCAATGGCGGCGGCAGCATGGTCTTGAGTAGAAAAAATATTGCAAGAAGCCCACCGTACTTGAGCACCCAATACCACCAACGTTTCAATCAGCACAGCGGTCTGCAACGTCATATGCAAAGACCCTGAAATTTTGGATCCTTGAAGCGGCTTTGATTTTCCGTACTTTTCTCGAAGTGCCATTAATCCTGGCATTTCTTTTTCAGCAATGGTGATTTCTTTCCGGCCAAATTCGGCAAGTGTTATATCTTTAACTTTATAATCCAAGGTAGTAATGGAAGACATAGGGGGGAAGCTCCTTGTAAAAAAATGGTCGGGGTGGCAGGATTTGAACCTACGACCACCTGTTCCCAAAACAGGTGCGCTACCAGGCTGCGCTACACCCCGAGGATGAAGATCTTACACATTAAACAAAAATTCTACAATATCTCCGTCTCTCATGACATAGTCTTTACCCTCTTGTCGAACGAGCCCCTTATCTCGGGCTACCTTGAGTCCATTGCTGGCAACAAAATCCGCGTAAGATACAATGTTGGCTCTGATAAATCCTTTTTCAAAATCGGTATGAATAACGCCTGCCGCTTGAGGGGCCTTATCCCCTTGACGTATTGTCCAAGCTCGGGTTTCTTTAACCCCTGTCGTGAGATAGGTTTGCAGACCCAGCAAGCGAAAACACGCCTGAGAAAGTTGCGCTAACCCAGACTCAAGAATCCCCATTTCTTTTAGAAAATCCTCTTTTTCAGAATCGTCTAGTGCTGCAAGCTCTGATTCCAACTTGGCACACAACACCACACTTTCGTCTCCACTCTTTTTAGCAAAGTCTCGAACAGCCTCAACATGAACATTGGGTTTCCCCATTTGGTTTTCAGAAATATTGGCCACATAAATAACTTTTTTTGAGGTAAGAAAGGGGTATAGCTTGAGAATTTCATGTTCTTCCTCTGTAAAAACAATTTGTCGAATGGGTTCGCTTTTTTCTAGAGCAGCCACACAGCGCTGAAGCACATCGGCTTTTTTTTGCTCTTCTTTATTGGCACCTTTTGATTTTTTGAGTTGAGAATCAAGTGCTTTTTGCGCCATCTCTAAATCACATAAAATAAGCTCTATATTAATCGTTTCAATGTCATCAAGGGGGTCGGTCTTTCCATGGACATGAACGACATTATCATCTTCAAAACACCTCACGATGTGAGCAATAGCCGAGGTTTCTCGAATATTCGTTAAAAATTTATTACCTAATCCTTCTCCTTTGGAAGCACCTTTCACCAAACCCGCAATGTCTACAAACTTAATTGTGGCATAAATCAATTTCTCGGTGCCACTGATTTCAGATAGCACCTGTAATCGAGGGTCGGGAATGGGCACAATGCCCACGTTGGGTTCAATGGTGCAAAAGGGATAGTTTTGGGCCTCTACGGAAGCCTTTGTAATTGCATTGAACAAGGTTGATTTTCCGACATTAGGGAGTCCCACAATACCAATTTCGAGTGCCACGCTTACTCCTTATTTTGGACGGCAGCAACAGGTTCTACAACCTCTGATCCACCTTCCATGTCTTCTTCGTCTTCTTCGTCTAAACGTTGCGCTAAAATGGCTTCTTTTTCTTGTACATACGCAGGGAACGAAGTCAGAAAAAGGGGTAAGTGCAGAAAAGCTTCTCCGATGTTACTGATGTAAGAATAGCGTCTCCATACACGGTCAAAAAATTTCGAAATAACCACATTTTCATACGAGGTTAGCAAGTCTAGCATTTGTCCGATTTTTGTGAGTCGGTGACGCAAGATCTGTGCTTTTAGGGAGTCATCGTTACTCACTCCGTTTAAAATATGCTCATACATTTCAACCACCTTTTCGCCTCTGACAAGGACATCCACCTCTGTAATGCGAGAAGACGCCGGTTCAAATAAAATAAAATTCTGAAAGCGGTGTTCGGTTTCGGGGGTAATCAGCAACGGCTTAAACATCGACATAGCGTCTCCTTCATATCCATCTATAAGGCAATTTGGCAAAAGCTTATCATAACAATTTCCATTCGGATTTAAAATCCCTTATACTAGTCAAATGTCCCTAAGAACATTGGTTGTCCCCAAAGAAAACATCCCCCATCTTGCCCTATTTATGGAAGATATTGAAAGGGTTTGGACCTCCCGAGGAGGCGGACCTGGCATCGCAGATGCCTTACTTGAAAAACTCAAATCTGATTCTAGCACCTTCCAAATTTTAGAAATATGGGAGGGTGAAGAGCCCTTAGGGTTGGCCTGGGTTGAAACCATCACCGAGCACTATGGCAACATGGTGTTACATGCCCTCAGAGAGGACATCCGAGTCCCTTTGGCAGAGGCATTGGTTGAAAAAGGGTGGCTCAAAATGGTTTTTTCCGAGCTTGTTCAATTCGATGATACATCTGATTATTACGATACGTTTGTTCGTCTGGGCCTGCATGAAAATACCCGACAAAGAATGAGCCTAGATCTTTCCGTATATGAACCTGTCACCACCTATCCTAAACATACACAGCAGGACATGGCCTTTGTCCCAATGACCCTAGAACACAAACTTATTTCAAGTGAAATTAGTTATCTTGCCCATCAAGTAAGCCGCGATTATGCAGGCTATCCTGATCTGGAAAATCTAGACCGCAGAATTGGTTTAGAGCAAATGGTTTACGATAATGTCTATGGCCCTATTGTACCTGAGGCCTCTCTGTTTTTATCCTACCAAGACTATGCCGTTGGCTCGTGCATGGTGATTGAATTGCCCTGTTGGGGATATGAGCGGGTACCTTGGATATTTGATATGTGTATCCACCCTCACTACCATGGACAAGGATTTGGAAGATGTTTGCTTCAAGAATCTCTTAGAATTCTCAAAGAACAAGGTTTTCCTGTGGTAGGTTTGGCCGTAACCCTGTCCAATACCTCTGCCATTGCCCTTTATGAATCACTTGGATTTGCCCTTGCGGATTATTTCTCAGAGTTTGCAGAGCTATCATCATGACCCCGCAGAGAAAAATTCTGATCATTCACACAGGGCCCTTTAGTCAAACCCTGCTCTTGCTTCAGGTGATGGATACCCTGCACCACCATCTCTCAAACGTGTTTATTCATTTGGTAAGTTCTGAGGCTGCGTGTTCTTTTTTTAAAGCCCATCCCTTGGTGGAAAAAACCCACCCTATCGAAGGGACCCCTCGCTTTAAAACAATGAAGGTCTTATTGCCTCATATAAAAAAAGAGGGTTATTCTGTCTGTCTCTGTTTCGATAACCACTTGTTTTCTGGATTGCTCGGCTGGCTTGGCCGAATTCCGATTAGAATTGGCCCTAAAGACCTGATTCGAGGGTGGGCCTTTACTCATCGTATTCCTCATTCAAAACGGCCAGAGCATTTTTCTGAATACGCCAATCGCTATTTGTCCCCTTTTCAGTTTGAGTTTGATTCTGCGCACTCCGCCCTTCCTCTCACCGAGGTTGATTCACAATTTAAACTTTGGGCCAATAAACGGCTTTCTCCCTCGAAAAAAACGCTATGTGTCTATTGGGACACGCAGATGCCCCAATGGGAAAGTGGGCTCCATCACCTTGTAGAATCTGCAAAAGACAGGGGTGATTTGAATCTGATTTTGTGTTCAAGCTCCCAAGATCCCCTGTTTAGTACCTACTCCCATACCTTTGTTTTGAACCTTGCTGGAAAAATAGGCATTCAAGGTGTCACGGCGGCTTTACGCTATAGCGATATGGTCTTGTCTACAAACTTAGCGACGATTCAGCTTGCCCGTATTTTAAGAAAACCCTTAGTCGCCGTGATGGAGGAAACCCCCTGGGCAAGCCTCACATCTGGCCCCATGAGTGCCTATATGAAGCTTGAAACCTACTCAAAAGAAATCCCCTTAGAACCGACCCGCCTTTGGAACGCTCTCACGGGGCTAGAACACGACATGCTGCTTCGAGACGAGCTTACGCCTCTCGAGCAGAGCGAGGTATTGGCCCTCCATTCTTATAAAGTTCTTTATCTCGCCTATCAATCAGAAATTTCACAAGAAGAGAGAAACCAACTTTTAACTCTCTCTAAGGAGGGCTTATCGATATTGCCCTTCGAGGTGTTGGGCCTTATGGATTTAAAATCATTACTTACCCTTCTGAGATCCCATTCTTTTACTGTCATCCAGGGACATGTCCCATGGGCGCTTGAACAGGGTATTACGCTTTATTACACACTATTTCGAGGGTTTAAACCTTTGTTTCTGCAGCAAAAGTGTCACCGGTTTATTACCTTAAAAGAGTACCTCACCCTTTACCACGATCCCAATGCCCTGCCTTGACACACTCGGTCCAACCCCCAAAATTCTGATTATTCGTCCAGATGCTATTGGGGATGTGGTTATGATGATCCCGCTTCTCAATAGTCTTAAAGCCACATGGCCTGAATCCAAAATCTATCCCTTGTTGCAACCTTATACCCGCGATGTTTTAGAGAATCATCCGGCCGTGACCGAGGTCCTTACTCGGGGAAACTCTTTTTTTGAATGTGTTCGTTATTTGAAGTCGTTTCATTTTGATGTTGTCTTTATTCCTTATCTTGAAGATTTCTATGTATTTGCGTGTTTCTTCGCCGGAATTCCTATTCGCATAGGCGATGGCAACAAGCCCCTCTTGCGCCCGTTTTTGACCCATCCGATAACCCTCTATTTCCGTGATTTATCTGTCCACGAAACAGAAAGACATCTGGAACTTTTTACGCCGCTCCATTCTCATCCCGTTGTCGTACATACACATAGGGTGACGCTCACTAAAACACCAGAAGCCCTGCCAACGGACGCCCCTTTGATAGGCATTCATACCTCGACAGGAGGAAGCAATCGCGCGTGGTCAGAGGGTTCTTTTGCTTCACTTATTGACCTTATTCATACTCAGTCGCCCTATCAGGTCGTTTTAACAGGAGCCACCGCAAAAGAGTGCGAAAAAGTAACGCGTATTATCGCATTATGCACCACAAAACCTCTCAATATGGCCGGCAAAACAACTTTATCTGAACTAAAGACGCTCATTTCACGCTGTGCCGCCTTTATAGGTACCGATACAGGACCTGTTCACCTTGCTTCATCCTTGGGTCGTCCGGTGATATGCCTGTCTCCTACAAAATATATCAAGGCACTTCGATGGGGACCTTGGCAAACCCCGCACCGCATTGTGGGACATCCGGAAACCTGCCGTTGGGTATGTAATCCCTTCGTTTGTAAACGCCCCGATTGTTTAGAGGCCATCTCTGCTAAAGAGGTATTTTCTGAGCTAAAGAATCTCTTAGAGAATCCTCGTCTAGCCTCTATTGAAGAGGATAAAAGACACTGGTTCAAGGCCTCTGTGACTATCGCTTTTTATCTCACCGATTCTGCTCATATTCCGATTTTTGAACGCTATCGACATCTCTTAGAAAATTCGGGTCGAAAAGTGTCTGTCTATCGTTTCGACACCCCGCTTTGGTCCGTGGTTTCTATTTTAATATTTCTCTGTACTCACGATATCTCGGTGGTGCATCTTCTACCCCGGCGCTATCAGTGGATTTGGAATGGGTTCTTCAGACAGCTCTCTGCACTAAGACTGTATTGCCCCCCTATTATTGTCTCGTTTACGGATGCTTATACTACGCAAGAAGACCTCATTGATCGCTATTTAAGCGCGTTTAAAGAGAATACCCGCACCCTAAAGCCAACCCTACCGCTACCCCGGTAAACCGGTTTGAATCTGGAATAATTTTGTTTCCGCCAAACCTAGCCGCCATAGTGGTTTGAATAACGCTGACCAAGGAACTGCCTCCTGTCATCAAAATTGAGTCGATATCGGCTTCTTTTTTATGGGCTCTTTGCAAGGTTTCTGTAAGTGCCGAATGAATAGCCTCGACATGCTCGGCAATATAGCCCTCAAAAGCGGCACGAGACACCGGCTCATGAACAGATAAATGAGGCGATTCAAAGTGAATTGAGGTTTGATCTAACTCGGAAAACGCTTTTTTTGTATGTTCGATCGCTTTAAATAACCCGAACCCTAAATCTTCTTCAATTAAGGTCTTGAGGCGCCGAACCGCAGGTTTATTGGTCGATGTTCTTAGAATACTGTGAAGGTCTTCTTTAAAAGGCGATTCTTTTAACTTTGCAATGTCATACCACGTACACAAGGTTGTAAAAAAGTGGATAGGGAAGTCAAAGAGCCTGTTCCAATCTTCGAATTGGCTGCCATACCCAAAATAGGGAGCCAACGCATGCCACATTATACTGGCATCGAAGTCATCTCCCCCAATGTGAACCCCACCCGTAGCCAAAATATCCTGTGTTCGGTCTAAAGCGTGGCGTTTCTGTGGGTCCAGATTCATAATGGTATAGTCTGTCGTACCGCCTCCCAGATCCACCACCAGAACCGTTTCAGCCTTTGTTAAACGGGCCTCATAGGAATAAGCGGCACCGATAGGCTCCAATTGAAAAGAAATGTATTTAAATCCACATTTTCGGGCAGCCGAATGAATGCGTCTCTGAGCAGTCTGGTCTTCTTCGGGATCTTCAGAAAACATGACGGGGCGTCCCATGACAACGGTATCGAGAGTTGTGCCGAGTTTAGCCTCCATTTTTTGTTTAAGATTCGTTAAGATAAGTTCAGTCAATTCAATAGGAGTAAAAGGAACTCCGTAAATCATGGTCATATCAAAATCAGGGTCATGCAACACAGATTTGAGCGATTGAATAAACCGCCCATGCATCCCCATTTCCACATATTTTTGAACAGCTTCCTGACCCACATAATAGGTAAAGGTGTCTTTGGTATTACGCCATGGAAAAAACAAGACCGTTGGCTCGCTCATCACCACAGGGCTAGGGTCCCCGTGAGGGTCAGTAGAAATGGCACAAATGACCGAGTTACTGGTGCCAAAATCAAGTCCGCAAAGATAAGGCGGTTTTTTCATGGGGCCACTAGAATATCAAAGTGTAAGGGGAAGTGTAAGGGGTCCCTTTATTGGGCCAGGGAACGCCTTATGGCAACCCCTATAAAGTTAAGGTACACTTACGGTCTATGCCTAAACCCTTAAAAATTCGCCTTGATCAATTTTTAGTGGCTCAGGGGCATGCTGCAACTCGCGAAAAAGCGCAGGCGTTGATTATGGCAGGCATTGTCTTGGTCAATGACCAGAAAATTGACAAAAGCGGACACCTGATTCCAGGGGATTCGATTATTCGGCTTTTAGGGACCCCATCGCCTTACGTGAGTCGAGGGGGTGAGAAAATTGAAAGTGCATGGCACACATTTGGATTCTCAACTGAAGGCAAAATAGCCCTAGATGTGGGCCTTTCGACAGGTGGATTTACCGACTTTTTATTTCAACATGGCGCCAAAACGGTCTTTGGAGTAGATGTAGGCTACGGACAAACCGATTTAAAAGTCAGAGATAACCCCAACTTTGTGATTCTAGAGCGAACCAATGCCCGAGAGCTTACCCATGATCAGTTAGCTCAGGCAGCCCTCAAACGCGGCATTTCTGCAGAGGCGGTAGACACTATTTCTTTGGTTGTGATGGATGTATCGTTTATCAGCGTGACAAAAGTGTTACCCCATATCCAAACCCTGATTAGGCCCGATGCTGACTATATTATTTTAATTAAACCTCAATTTGAGGCGCAGAAAGCCGAAATTGGGAAGGGTGGCATTGTAAAAGATGAGTCGATTCGAGAAGCCATTATAGCTCGCGTCAAAACCCAGCTTTCTACTCATTTTGACTGTATCCAAACATGCATCAGTGGCACCAAAGGCACCAAGGGAAATCAGGAGTATTTTTTTTGGCTAAAATCTTCGCCAAAATAAAGAAGCTTTTGTATTTTTAGCTTTTTCAAAAGCACCTCTGGCAAAGGCCGGGGCTTCCATTTTGTTTCATCCAGACAGGCCAATTTGACCTTGGCTTTGCAAATGAGCTGTCCGGAAGCGTTTTTGATGAGACTTTCAACCACAAATGACGCTTTTGAGATATCGGTGAGTTCTGAATGAATGATAAAGGTGTCTGAAAATTTTAGGGGGGAATGGTAGTCGATCTCGAGATGTACAGGAATAAACCCAATTTTATCGGCTTGGAATAGTGTGTAAGGGCACCCCAAGGCCTCTAATAGCTCGATTCTGGCCGCTTCGAGCCAATAGACATACCTTCCATGGTAAACGACTCCGGCTGCGTCTGTATCGCCGAAATAAACCCTGCCTTTAAACAGGGCTTGTGGGGCGCCATGTGCAGTCATTGTGGTTTTGACAATTCGTTGGCGCGTTCGAGAGTGGCTTTAAATAGAGCGTGTAGGATATCCTTCATATTGGAGGCCCGAAGAGCTTCTAATCCTGCTTCGGTGGTGCCCTTGGGTGAACAAACTTCTTGAATAAGCTTTTTAGGAGAAGGTGTCTGTTGAAGCAATTTTCCTGCCCCAATCATGGTTTGAGCGACCAACTCGAGACTGGTTTCGAAAGAGAGTCCTTCAGCTTGCCCAGCCTGAGCCAAGGCATTGGCTATCTCGATCATAAACGCAGGTCCGCTACCACTCAAGGCGGTGACGCTGTTGAGTTGTGATTCTGCAACTTCAACCCAACGACCACAACACCCAAATAAGACTCGGGCAATATGGGCTTGTTGCTCACTCACGTTGACATGATAGGCCAACCCTGTCATTCCTTCTTGAAGTCGGGCAGGGGTGTTCGGCATCGCACGAATGAGACCCGATTTGGGGAAATAGGGTTCGAATACAGAGAGTGGGGTTCCTGCCAGAATGGAAATGACCGTTTTACCTTGAGAGTCGACAAGTGGCATGGTGTCTAAAAAGGTACGAATTTCTTGTGGTTTGATACAGAATAGAAGCACATCACAGGTGGACAGAAGTTCTTTAAGAAAACAGGTTGTGAGCCCAAAAGTGCGGCTAATGTCATCACGTTTAGCCTCATCTCTCACATAAATACGCACATTTTCTGAGGTGTATATTTGGGCCAGGTGAATCCCAGCCCAAATAGCCTTGGCCATTCGGCCAAACCCGATGAACCCTATTTTAGAGGATGCCTGTGTTTTAGGTACTTTATCCGCTTCTGTCACTAAAATTGAACTTGGGGGTTCTCTTTGGCTTTTTCCTCTACTTTGAAATAATCCTTTTTCTGAAAGTGGAACAAGCTTGCGACCATATTTTGGGGAACCCGTCTTAAGGTTGTATTAAACAATTGAACACTTTCATTATATTTACGTCTTTCAACAGATAGTCTATTTTCAGTTCCAGCCAACTCATCCATGAGGCGGGAAAATTGTTGATCTGCTTTTAAATTGGGATAATTTTCAACCACCACCATCAAGCGTGACAAAGCCGATTCCATTCCCTGAGAAGCGGCTATTTTTTCACCTGGAGTCTTGGCTCCGCCCATTCTGGCTCGGGCTTCGGCAATGGCTTCAAAAATGCCGCTCTCATGTTTGGCATAACCTTTGACCGTATTGACTAAGTTTGGAATTAAATCATAGCGGCGCTGCATTTGGTTTTCTACTTGAGACCAAGACGCATTTAAACTTTCTTCCATCGTGACAAAATTGTTTCGAATAGAAAACACCCATAAGCCCAAAGCCACCACAATACCTAAAATGCTGGCTAGAATAATCGTCGATTTTTTTGGTCCTTCACTCATTTTTTTCTCCTATAAAAAGTACTTATGGTCTTGATCATGCCTCACTATACCTTACCAACTCCCACTCGATCCACCCCCGCCGGAACTTCCACCGCCAAAGCCACCGAAACCTCCGCCCCCACCAAAGCCGCCAAACCCATCATAACGGTCATCTCGACCACCCCCTAAGAATAAGAATGGCAAGGCCCAAAGCCCTCCGCCACCCCCGCGAGAGCCTGCAATAAAAATAAAGAATATAAGAATAAAACCCACTTTGATAAGGGCGGATAGGCCTTGATTTCTTGCTGGGTGTCGATGCGGACGTTGAGGCAACCCTGACAATGTCACTTGAAAGGCACTGGCTACTTGAGAAGCCAAGGCCAAGTGTCCGTTAATGAGGCCTTCTCTTATTTGGCCGCGTTTAAAATAAGGGAGAATATCTGTGTCTCGAATAACCCCTGTTTGGCCATCGGTCAGTTGTCCTTCAAGGCCATAACCAACTTCAATTCTCATTTTTTTCTCTTGCGGAGCTACAAGAAACAACAGTCCCGTATCTTTTCCTTTTTTTCCAATGCCCCACGCACTGAAGAGCTTATTGGCATACTCTTCGACGCTTTCATCTTCTAAATTTGAAATGGTCACCGTGGCAAATTGGACTCCGGTTTTTTGCTCAAGCTCTTCTGAAATGGCACTGAGTTGAGCGGCTTGCTCAGGGGTCAAGAGGTGGGCAGCATCGGTCACATAACCTGTCGCAGTTGGAAAGGTTAAAGAGACCGCGGGAGAACACAGAAAAACAAGGAAAATCCCAGCGATAATACTTCTGGTGATTACAGATAAAATAGTTCTCAATGGAACCCGATTAGAAGGCATCGATTTGAGTCACAATAAGAGTGAGTTGGGCGATGTATTCTGGAAAAAGAACCGATATATCTGCATCAGGGGCACTGTTCATAATCTGCTCAAAAACGTTGCGATCAAATGTAAGTGAGCTTTGCAAAGAGGTAATGACCTCTAATTTTGATTTAGGGACAGGCTGATTTTGACAGCGATGAAAGGCTTTAAACGCGACCATAAACGATGGGAATGACGATCGAATTAAAGCATTAATATTTCTTTTAGGCTGAATATAGCCCTCGCGCAGCTTCATTATGTTTGAGCGTAACACATATTCGCATTCGTGCCTTAAATGGGTCAGATTGAGTTCCAGATCTTCCAGAACATCTGTCCCTCCCATTAATACCCGCGTTTCTTTCATTTCAAGAAACTCCATGGGAAACACATCCTTGGCCTGTTCAATCTCGTCTAAAGTTAAGATGTGATAGGTCATGGCAGGTTTTTGGAAAGATTTCTGCAAAATAGCCTGCTGATCAAGGGTTTTTGAATCTGCCGCTTTGAGTATCAACACCATCGAATGAAGGTCTGAACCATACTGATACAAACACACAAAATGATCTTGATGTAAGGCTTGAATTTGGGTTAGAAATTGCTCTAAATAACCGTCGGGAAGAGACTGGGCCATCGCGAAAACTCCTTATTATTGTCATTGCTGACTGGATTCAATAACAAAAGAATATCACAAAGTGATTTATTTAGGAGGATCGTTCTGTGAAGCGGCACACAGTGTCTGGTAGGTGTTCAAAATATCCTGAACATAATGCTTTGTTTCATTATCGAGGTTCCCGTTGCTTTTTTTGACAGCGCCAAACCCTTTGAAATAGGAGGCTAAAGCCAAACCTGTCTTGGTGGCTTTGTTTTTCCATCGCGTCAACATGTCTTTGATATAGACGGTGGTTCCGGAAGCGTTTTCTTGAATATCGTAGGGATCTTTAATATTAAGACTTTGATAATTAAAGTCTTTGATTTGACCTAGTCCCTTGGCCCCAGAAGCACTGACCGCCTTGCGATTAAAGCCCGATTCTCGGGACATTAGAGCCGCTGTAAACTTAGGATCGACGTGGTGCTCTTTGCCATATTTGACCAAATAGGTGGAAATGTTTTTGGCATCTTCCGTGGGAATGGTTTTGTAATTTTTAGTGATAAACGTGTGAATGCTTTGGTAGTCTTTTTCTTCGTCGAGGGTGGGAAATTCAACCTCAATACCCTGCCATTCCTTGACCTCTTCCCACTTGGCATCGGGAATATTGGAAGTGGGTGATTTTGGGCTCGAAAATAAAATCACTAAGACGAGCCCTATGAGAGGAATAGCCGCTGCAGTCAACGGTGTCAGTCCTTAGCGGCACGAAGCAGTGTTTGAATATGCCCCAAAACAGCCTCTGGTTTTAGCATGGTGACAGCCCCGCTCTGCCTCGATTTAAATTCAATAAGACCTTCGGATAAAAACTTTTTTCCCACAATCACATGAAAAGGAATTCCAATAAGGTCTGCATCTTTAAATTTAAGGCCTGCAGACTCATCGCGGTCGTCTAAAATAACCTCTATATTTTCCCCTAAAAGTTCCCCGTAAAGAGACTCTGCGCAGGTATTAAGGGTTTCATCGGCAGTGCTAGTAGCAATAATGTCCACTAGATAAGGGGCCAAGGCTACAGGCCAAATGATCCCATTTTTATCGTTATTTTGCTCAATTGAGGCTGCAATACTGCGCCCAATGCCAATACCGTAACACCCCATTAAAAAGGGTTTATCTTGGCCAGCCTCATCTACGTATGTGGCCGTCATGGAATGTGAGTATTTGTCTCCCAGCTGAAAAATATGGCCGACTTCAATTCCGCGAATTTCTTGGAGACGCCCTTGATGACAGTGCGGACATATATCACCTGATTTTACATTACGAAGGTCGGCTAGTTTTTCGTATCCAAGGCCAGAAAGACGCAGATCTACGATGGCGTCCAACCCCGTTTCTGGAGTGGTTTCGCTCAGATAAAGAACTTGGGCATTTAACGCCTTTCTAAGCTTAATCTCATTAATAGTGTCCTCACTTTTAAGGATAACAGAAATGGGTTTTTGATCGGCCATATAGACCCACGTTTTAGTTTCAATGTCACCCATTTCTTGGCCCTTGTGATGACTTTCTGCCGCTTCTAAGTTTGCAGCATAGTCACAGGACAGACATTCCATAATGGCATCTTCCCCTGTGTCTGCCGTGACCATAAATTCAGAGGAATGATCGCCCCCAATGGCCCCACTGTCTGCTTTCACCGCTTTAAATTTAAGGCCTGCACGCTGAAAAATACGCCTATAGGTAGCTGCCATGTCTCGATAGGTTTGATCTAAACTTTCCCATGATGCATGGAAACTGTAGGCGTCTTTCATAAGAAATTCTCTGCCTCGCATAAGGCCAAAACGAGGACGAATTTCATCTCGAAATTTGGTTTGAATTTGGTAGGCATTAATAGGCAATTGTTTATAGGATTTAATATAGTGATTTGCCAGCTCTGTGATCACTTCTTCGTGGGTAGGCCCATAGCAAAACTCTTTTCCATGTCGGTCTTTAATCCGCAGAAGCTCTCTTCCATAGTGATCCCAACGTGAAGAGCGTTTCCATAATTCGGAAGGAATCATGCTGGGCATAAGCACTTCTTGGGCTCCCGAACGGTTCATTTCTTCCCTTACAATCGCCTCAAATTTTCTAAGCACCCGTAAGCCCAGGGGCATCATGCTATAAATACCTGCCGCCACCTTGCGAATCATACCCGCACGCAGCATAAGTTGGTGGGAGAGCACTTCAGCATCTTTAGGGACTTCCTTGAATGTACTGAAAAAAAGTTGTGAAAAACGCATGTTAAGGTTCCTTTTGACAAAAAGATGGGGCTATTTTAACACTGCCTCCCTTAGAGCGTCGATGAGGGCGTATCCAGACACCTCTGTCCCTATTCCTTGTGTGAAGTAAGGATGATACTGAGCCGGTAAATTTCCGAACGAGGCTATCGTTGGGGCACGATGTAAAATGCCTTGGACCATAAATTGGGTTTTCCATTTTCTTGCGGACAACCCCATTACCTTATGTCCCCGCACACAGAGCTCATAAGGGCTGTCATAGGCCGCACAAAACGCATGTGAGTGAGAGACACACCCTTCTTTGGCGTCTGCCTGAATACCAAAGTCAGATAAAACATGTGAAAATAATTGGGTAAAAAAGGACAATTTGTCTTTAATCTTAGGGGGGAAAGCAGGGTCATTTAAAGTTGCAACACAAGAAAACACCACGTCGCCTTCCCCATGAAGCACAACGCCTCCACCTGTTATTCTGGAAGCTGAATCGAACCCTTTGAGTTCCACTTCCAGATCATGTTTTTCAGGATAAGTAATGCCTGGAGATGGCCACATGTACGCCCTGAGGTGGCGTTTTTCTGCAGAACTCAGCTGAAGGACATCCCACTGCATATTTTCTGCGCTCGTAGGAAAAACATGGGTAGAAAACACAGTCCTCATACGAACTTACATCGGGCATCTGTTTCAAATGAATCAAACTGCGCAGCCTCTAAAAAAGCTTGAGAGTCTAGAAATGGATTTCCGTGAAAAACATGGTCCACTTTTAGACATTCACTGATTAACTGCCGACCCAAGTGACCTTTGAAGTCACATGTCACACACCCTGTCTGACATGCACAGTGTTTTTTGACGAGTTTCTGAGACACGATGCCTTTCAAGGCATAGGAAACCAAGAAGGGGTCTAACCCAAACCCAGAAAGCCTTAGAAGGGTGCTTCGGCAGTCAGAGGTATGTAAAGAAGCCAACACCAAATGCCCCGTATAGGCCGCTTCTAGGGCTACTTGGGCGGTATGCTGGTCCCGTATTTCACCAATCATGATGCAATCGGGATCTTGACGCAAAATGGCTTTAAGCCCCGAAGAAAAGGTATATCCAATTGAGGGGTTTATTTGCGATTGTCTGATGCCAGGCAAAATGGCCTCAACAGGGTCTTCCAGAGTCACAATAGTACGTTTTTTATACTGAAGTAAGTAACTCAGAAACGTATAAAGGGTTGTGGTTTTTCCCGATCCCGTTGGCCCTGTCACCAAGACGAGTCCAGATTCTTGTTCTGCCATCCCCTCGATTAACTGAACTGCCTCCTGGCGAAACCCAAGAGAAGAAAAATGAGACCCAATCGATTCCATATGAAAAAGCCTTAAAACAAAGTCTTCTCCAAATACAGTGGGTAGTGATGCTGCTCGAATGTCGAAATGTCGCCCCTCATACTGGGTCGATAATCGACCGTCTTGGGGTTGTGTAATTTGGGAAATATCCATATGAGCATGTAGTTTAATGAGAGATTTCAAAACAGCGGTTTCTTCGGGCCCACATGTCAGCATGGGATATAATACCCCCTCCATTCGAAATTGTATCTCACATCCTGAAGCCACACTGTGCAGGTGAATATCCGAAGCCTTTTTTTCACATGCCAAATGCAAAACACGGGCCAAGATCGTATTGGACTGATGCGCAGAGTCTCCCAAAAAGGCTGTCAATTCTTGTGAGGAAATTAAGGTAGGTTTCAAATTCGGCCATGTCTGTTTAAGGGTCTCTAGATATTCGTTGAAGGGGTTGTCGATCGCAAGTCCTAATGTCATCCCATTTTCATACAGGGGGAGAAAGCGATAGGTTTGAAGCGTTTCTTTTTCAAAAGAGTCAATAAGTTTTTTGTCCGGAACCAGCATTGACAACCGTTGAAACGGAATCCTCATATTATCAGAGATAAGTTCTAGCAATTTCTGTTCTGACAGTTGAAATCGATTTTTCAAAAGATCAAACAAAACCGTATTAGACGAGGATCGAAAAGGAAGAAGCTCAGAAAAAGAAATAAGACTGGCACGTTGTACCCAGTCAAAAAGCGAGGTCATGGCCTAATCTGAAATTAAAACCTTGCGCAGGACTTCAATTTCATCCAAGGCTTTACCCGTTCCAATAGCCACACATTCAAGAGGGTTGACCGCAATATATACAGAAATTGAAGTCTCGGCCTGAATATGTTTATCCAACCCTTGAAGAAGGGCGCCTCCGCCTGCCAAGGTAATTCCTAAATCCATAATATCAGAAGATAATTCTGGGGGTGTTTTTTCCAAGGTCGTTTTAATGCCATCGACAATAATGCGAACAGGCTCTCGAAGGGCCTCTCGAATTTCTGTACTGGTGAGTGTAAATGTTTTAGGCAGACCCGAAACCAAATCACGGCCTCGAATTTCCATTGTTTTTTCTTCCACCAAAGGAAAAGCCGAGCCTAGTTTGATTTTAATTTCTTCAGCGGTTCTTTCGCCAATGAGCAACCTATAGTTTTCTCGGCAATGAGCAATAATGGCTTCATCCATTTCGTCTCCGGCTACTCGGATAGACTTTGCCACAACAATGCCGCCCAAAGAAATAACAGCTACTTCGGTAGTGCCTCCGCCAATATCCACAATCATGCTTCCGGTGGGCTCAGAAACCGGTAAGTTAGCCCCAATAGCAGCAGCCATGGGCTCTTCAATTAAGTAGGCTTCTTTTGCTCCCGCATTACGGGCAGCCTCTAGAACAGCACGCTGCTCAACACCTGTAATACCTGAAGGGACTCCAATAATAATGCGAGGACTTAAGAAAAATCGCTCAGGCATGGCCTTTTTGATAAAATATTTCAACATAATTTCAGTAATTTCAAAATCAGCAATGACACCATCGCGCAAAGGTCGAACAGCCACAACATTTCCTGGGGTTCTTCCGATCATTTTTTTGGCTTCATCCCCTACAGCGAGAACTAAATTTTTTTGATTATCTAAGGCAACAACAGAAGGCTCTTGAATGACAACCCCACGCCCGTGTGCAAAAACAAGGGTGTTTGCGGTACCCAAATCGATTCCCAAATCACAGCGCAGGTGTGGGAAAAGTTTGATCATGGCATTACTAAGGGATCGTTTTATATTTTCTAACATAAGGGGGCGCAATTATAACACCGAGAAAAATGCTTCGCAAGTTTATTTTGTCAGGCTATTCGCATTACACACTAATTTTTTTATGCTAAAATAATCGCGTGGGTCTTCGATCAAAACTATCTAAAGGAAAAGGGCCTAAAAGCACGTACCGTTCTGCGGGGGCTTCCTACCTAGCATTCAAAAAGAAACAGGAACGATGGATGTCACTTTTTAAACGGGTCCTTATTTGGGGGGCTTTGGGATTGGTGTGTTCGTCGGTAAGTTTGGCAGCATTGGCAGGAGTTGCCTCTCATGGGTTGCCTAATGTTGAGGCCATTAGCACCTTTGTACCCGCTCAAAGCACCAAAATTTTGTCTGAAGATGGCATCGTTCTGGCTGAATTACATCAAGAAGAAAACCGAGAAGTGATTCCTCTTGATCAAATTTCTCCCTATGTCAAAAAAGCAGTGGTAGCCCTCGAAGATACCGATTTTTATTCCCATCATGGGGTCAATCCTAAGGCCATTGCCAGAGCTGTGATTCATGATATTTTTGCCATGCGATTTGCCGAAGGGGGAAGTACACTGACCCAGCAATTGGCCAGAAATCTCTTCCTGAACCAAAAAAAACATATGACTAGAAAAGTGGCAGAAGCCGTTTTGGCCATCCAAATTGAAAAAAAGTATACCAAGTCTGAAATTCTAGAAATGTATCTCAATCAGGTCTATTGGGGACACAATGCTTATGGGATTGAATCTGCCTCCCAGCAATATTTTGGCAAACATGCCAGAGAACTCAATTTAGCAGAATCTGCCATGTTGGTGGGAATGCTTCAAGGCCCTGAAATCTATAGCCCATTTCGAAATTTTGGGGCTTCAAAAGGCCGCCAAAAGGTGGCTCTGGACCGCATGCAGAAACTCAAAGTTATTACACCTGAAACGGCTAAAAGAGCCTATCTCCAGCCTATTGTTTTAGCTCCGAAAAAGATATTTCGCTATAAAGCCCCCTATTTTACTTCTCAAATTGTCTCTCAATTGATCTCGATGTATAGCGAAAAAGATGTTTATACTTCGGGGATGAAAGTGTACACCACCCTCAATTACAAGTGGCAAATGAAAGCCATGCAGCTGATTACCGATTATGTTCAAAAAGGAAAATCGTCTACATTTATGATTGAGGATGAGGCGGTTAATCATCTCAATTTTTCTCAGGCCGCTATGATGGCCATAGACCCTAATACCGGGTATATCAAAGTGATGCAAGGTGGGGTCGATTTTCAAGAAAATGAGTATAACCGATGTACGCAAGCCAAACGTCAGCCCGGATCGGCTTTTAAGCCTATTGTGTATTTAACGGCTTTAGAAAAAGGCTTCACACCTGCCTCCATTGTTGAAGACACTCCCATTTCCTTTAACACGCCACAAGGGGTCTATGCGCCTCAAAATTACACCAAAAAATTCTTAGGAAGCATTACGCTTAGAAAAGCGTTAGAAAAATCTATCAACGTAGTCGCGATTAAGCTAACCCATTTAATGGGGCCTCAAAATGTTGTCCGTGTGGCCCATCAATTGGGCGTTAAATCACCTCTTTCGCCCTTTATTTCTCTTCCTTTGGGCATCAATGATATGACCATGCAAGAACTCATTTCTGTCTATGGAGTGTTTGCCAGCAATGGAAAATATGTTGAACCCATCAGTATTTTAAAAATTGAAGACCGAAACGGAGAAGTTCTTTTCAAATCTACCATTAAAGACAAGCAAGTATTCGATTCGAATCTGATTTCCACATTGGTGGATATGATGCGTGGCGTACTTATTTCAGGAACAGGGACAGCCGCAAGGATTGACCGTCCCGCTGCGGGAAAAACAGGAACAACCTCTGATTATAAAGATGCTTGGTTTTTTGGGTTTGTTCCTCAATTGGTCTGTGCTGTGTGGGTCGGAAATGACAATAACGCCTCCATGAACAAGGTGACGGGAGGAACCGTTCCCGCTATGATGTGGAAAGAATTTATGACCGAGGCCTTGGCAGGAATGCCTGTAGAAGAGTTTCCAAAACCCGGCGGAATAAGCCTTAAAAAAGAAGAGGTTTCTCCAGAGCAAACGGGGCCTAAACAAAATTGGGAATCGGCTTCTTCCAGAACCGAGTCCAAAATTCCCACTCCGTCAAGAAAAGAAAAGACAGATGAGGACCGTATTTTAGATTTTTTCAAAAAACAACCGTAAGGAGCACGTCAATGGAACATGTCATTATTATTGGATCAGGTCCTGCGGGACACACCGCCGCTATCTATGCCGCAAGAGCCAAATTGGACCCCCTGATGTTCGAAGGGGAATACGCCTGCGGAGTCGCAGCTGGCGGGCAGCTCACAACCACTACCGAAGTCGAAAACTTTCCAGGGTTCCCCACCGGAATTTCTGGCCCAGAACTCATGATGAAAATGAGAGACCAATCTATTCACAATGGCACTCGGATTGAAACCAGAACGGTAGAGTCCGTAGATCTTTCTGCCAGACCTTTCACAGTGAGGCTTTCAGACCGCGAAATTAAGGCTAAATCTATTATTATTGCGACCGGAGCCACCGCTAAAAGAATGCATGTCCCCGGAGAAGATGTCTATTGGCAAAAAGGAATTTCAGCCTGCGCGGTATGTGACGGAGGACTCCCTATTTTTAGAAATAAACATGTGGTCGTGGTGGGCGGGGGTGACTCTGCAGCCGAAGAAGCCAGTTATCTCACTAAATTTGCGAGCAAGGTGACGATGCTTGTTCGGAAAGATACCCTCAGGGCGTCCAAAGCCATGCAAGAACGTGTTTTTCAAAACGAAAAAATTACCCTTCTCTGGAATACCGAGCTTATCGAAGCCAAAGGATCCCAGGTATTAACCCAGCTGGTTGTCAAAAACAGCCTTACACAGGCAGAGACTACCCTTGAGGTAGCCGGTTTGTTTTATGCTATTGGACACACACCCAACACCGCTTTTTTAGGGGGGCAAGTCACCCTTGATCAAGGGGGGTATATCCAAACCGTCCCAGGCACCACACAAACCTCTGTGGAAGGGGTTTTTGCGTGTGGCGATGTTCAGGATAAAGTCTATCGTCAAGCCATTACTTCGGCAGGAACAGGATGTATGGCAGCCTTAGAAGCTGAAAAGTTTTTAATGCACTCATGACAAACACACCCATGACCCTTGCATTAGCCTCAGACCATGGGGGACTTGAGCTCAAAAATTATATAAAGTCCTATCTTGCAACCCACTACCCCCAGTACAACATGCTTGATTTTGGCACCCAAGATACCGCCTCGGTAGACTATCCAGACTACGCAAAAAAAGTAGCTCAGTCGATTCTCAAAAACGAATGCGAATGCGGTATTCTTGTTTGCGGAACAGGCATTGGAATCAGTATTGCGGCAAACCGATTTAAAGGCATTCGAGCCGCTCTTGTTCACAATGACTTCACCGCAGAAATGTCCAAAGCCCATAACAACGCCAACATTCTATGTTTGGGCGGGCGAACCACCTCTAAAGAGGATGCATGTCGGTATATAGACATTTGGCTCAAAACCCCTTTTGAAGGGGGGCGACATCAAATCAGGTTAGATAAACTAGAATAGTGCAGTGGGCCAATCCAGTGCGAATCTAAACAAAAAACTAATGACTAAAAATACCCTTCTCATATTCGGGATGAGATTTTATTTATTGAAAAGACTTTAGGTGGTGTTGCGTATGAGGTTTTTTGTAGTAGCCTTTTACTGAAACAAGCTAGAACAGTAACGTCCCCTTAATCACCATTCCTGAAACATCATAACTTTGCTTGGCAGGTTTCGAATCGTCTAGGTAATCTGTTACTTTTTTCAAATACCCTTCTCCGGTAACCACCAGACTGTCTAAAAAGGGGCTATTGGTGAGAGGGATGTTAATGTTGATGCTTAATGTACCCACTTCGACGGCATCTTTTCTTTCTACAATTTGAGTTTTAATTTGATTCCCTGTGCCTTGTTCTGTGATTGTTTTATCAAGGGCGTTGAAGTCTCGGCCCCAGGTGTCATCACGCGAATAGGTGAGGTTTATTTGAAATCCCTGGAATTGGATAGGGGTATAGGTCACTATTAAATTCCCTGCATACCCTCTGGAGGTAGTTCCTGATTGGTCATCCGTGAATTTTAGAGAATAGGTATATCCAACACTCAAGCCTGTGACAGGACGATACGTAGCCCCCGCAGAACCCACTGTTTGAGTGAATTGGCTATGTATATCAGGTGTAGACGACGGAGTGGCCACCTGATTGTTTTCAAGGACTTTTCTATAAGATGCGCTTCCGTTCAAAGAGAAAAATGAAAACGGTGTGAGGGTGGTTCCCAAAGTATAGATATCTTCTTTGCTATTTAAAAAATCAATCGCATATAGGCTGTTTTTGTCGATAATGGCTTTGCGGATTGTGTTTAAATCTGTATTCAATGTCGGCGACCGATATTGTGTGGTTTCTGTCGATTGAAAAGTGCCGTCAAAGCGAATAAACGAAAACGGAGCATAGCCTCCATTGATTTGAAAAACATCCCTATTCTTGAGCGTAGTCCCTAAATTTGAAGGGTTAATGTTACGGCTATAGTCTTCTTTGGTATTGGTATAGGTTCCTAACAGCGTCACAATATTAAATGGAGAAACCGAGCTCGTATATATTTGGCTTCGAATAAGGCTGTTATCTTGAGAAATGCCCGCTCTTCGGATAGACGCAGTATTAATGGTGGGATAACGCTCTGACAAAATAACGTTGGTTTTGTCTTCCAAACTTTCTTGTGCAGACGCTGTTAGTTTTCCTAAGTTCAGTTTAAATAAAAAGGGAATCGGAATCACAATATCGCCAGGATTAAAGCTGAGCTGTTGGTTTCTTCTGAAATAAGGGGTTGAGTTGGTGGTGCGATTAGAAGTCCCACTGAAGGCCTGGTCGTCAGAAATAACAGAATAGCCTCTGTTTTCAAATCCATAACTGTAATTAAACAGTTGCAAGAAAAAAAGCTTTGGAACAAACTCAAAACCACCTTCAGTTTTAGAGGAATTTGAATGGCTGGTGTTTTTAGAGGCAATCGAGGTTCCTTCTGTGTTTAGGTTATTTGAAAATTGAGTTTCATAGGCTATCGATTTTAAGGTTAATCCTTCAGGAAGCTCAAAAGTATTCAAGGAATACGCCGTTCGGTTACTATCAAATTGACGCTTTGAATTGTTTTCAAACTTTGTATTTTCGTTGCGTGAAAAGGTCAAAAATGAATTTCTAATCGGATTAAAAAAGGGAGAAGAGAGGTTTAAGCCTGTACTCGTTAAGGCCCCCATGGGGGTTAAGCGACTGATTTGATACGTCTTGCCATCTGTAATTTCCCCTTTTTGGTTAATCAAGGGGCTTTCAGACTCTCGATGATCCAAATTGAGACCGGTACTCAGCCATTGCGTAGGCGCATAGGACAATCCAAGAGATGAATTAGATAAAATACTTAGGTTTTCTGTGACTTGATTGATGGTCTTGGTTCTGACTTCGTCTCTAGAATAATCAAATTTTCCACTGAGGTTCTTAAAGGGCAGATAGCTTGAGCTTAATACATAGGTGGTGCGTGTAGAGTAGCTCCTGTTTTCTGTGGAAGGTAAGTTTGTTTGGGGGTTCGTAAAATGTCCACTGGTCTGTGATTTTCCATATTCAATGGCTGGCGCCAAAGAGGTGTCTCCCAGAAGCATCAACTGTTTAAGTGAGATTTTACTTTCGAGACGGGTTCTTTCCGTATCCGTAATAGACGGCGCATCATTGTCGAGGTAATCATCAATCACCCTTCCGTAGCCTCGGGTAAGCGTGCTTCTGAAGGTGTCCGACCCAAAGGTAGCATCTCCCGTATACTCTAAAGTAACCCGGTCGGTTGCGTGAGCATTATGCGTAACCGTGGTGTTGGATGGATCTGAAATTTCAAGAAAATATCGGGTAGTCTGACGGGTATCTAGCCATCCAAATAAATTGATCTTTGCGCCCGTTCTCACATCGTCTGTGTGCAAAAGTGTATTGGCATTTTTATCGTTGATGCCTGTCACTTGATCGCGTCGATGATAGTCGAAAGACAGCGCATTGAGTTTATCGATCCTCCAAT
>JAHFDB010000001.1:52643-84083 GCA_023249195.1 bacterium
ATCTAGGCTTCCCCCTAATACGCGGGTTCCCGCTGTTTCTTTAATCGGGGCAAGTGGAAGAAACTCCTTGTCAATATATTTAAAATCCCCTTTGAGGGTGACCTCTTGGTCTTCATATTGGGTGCTCAATTTTGTGGCAATTCTGGGTTTACTCCCCCCAGCCTGAGCTTGGCCACTGGAATCGTAAAAAGAATAGAGCACTAATACATGATCCTCTTTTCCTGGAGTCAAATTTACGAACTTAATTTTCCCATCTATGTAGTTCATGATGTAGTCTCTGTCTTTATTGAGCCGAATGCCATTGTTCTGGCTGGGTGAGCTTGTAATAAACACCGATTCAGAGTTTTCAACCAAGTTTCGATTAGAAAGATCGTAAGAAAAATTAGCCACGCTATTTCCTACAAAAGTACTCTTGTTGGCTACCTGAGGCTTTGACAAATTACTGTCCGTAATGGCCAATTCGGCATCTACCCGCCACTTGTCAGAAAGCTTACTTCCTACAGTAATGCCCACCATTTTCTGATTCAAATTACCCTGATCCGGTGCATTGGGCGGGGTATAGTCATAAACCAGCGTAATGCGTGAGTTTTCATTGGGATATTGGGTCAAAAGCGAGGCTTGAAATCCTTGATCAGATTGTGTTTTAAAGCGAATGCTGATGGCTCTTCCGTCAGGCCCATAATCAACCACGTATGAAATGCCCTCTGTCAGGATAATTTCATCGGCTCCAGTGAGTAATCGGATGTAAGAAAGGCCTTTATATTTCAAGGGGGCATCTCGAAGTTCAAAGTCGTGACCATTAAAATAAGGATTCCCTAAATAGCCGGTTTTTCCTTGAAAAATATACGTTGTTCTAAAACTTTTTTGATAAGAATATCGAAGTGTCACAGGGCTGGATCCCGGAGAATTATTGAGTTGAATTTGGCCCTTATACGCATTCACAATAGTATAGTCTGCCGAGGTTAGCTTGGTTGATCCCACCATGAGTGTCACATTTTGGGTCGCAACAAGCGGATTAAAACTGGTAAAAAACGTGCCGTTTGGACTCACAGAAGCCGATTCTGTAGGCACCGTAAGAATGAGTTGATCGGCCTGAGAGTTGACATATTCCTCCAAATAGGTGACCCCTACATTGATTTTAGAGGCATTGGCTGTCACAACCGTGGTTTGAATTCTTTGGGCTGTGTAGGTCACTTTAATGACCTTCGGATAGGCTACTGGATAGTTGAAATACAGTTTCCCTTTGTCATAGTCGAGGGTGTAATCAATTACTTCTTTTAACAGTTGATGGTCAAAATAGACACGGGCAGATCCTTCCAGAATAGATTTGTGTGACATGGTGTAGGGACCCTGACTGTTTTTTGCAATCAAGGTGTCTATAAAGGTGTCTGTTAAATAGGCGTCATAGGCAATAGAGAGGCTGTCGTCCTTCAGGATAGGCAGGTCTGGAAGGGTCAGTTTTCCTCGACTTTGTTTGAGATAATAGTCTTTTGTTTGCCTTAAAACGCGGCCATTCAATTTGACAATTTCTGAACCTAAAACAACAGGGGTTTTTTTAAGTAAAAAATCGTTATTGGGTGTGGCGCCTGCTGGCTTGAGAATTTCCTCAAAATGGGCGATAGACTTGGTCTCTATGGGGGTTGCTTTTGATCTCCATAGGTATTGGGCGCCTAAGAAACTTTTTCGAGAAAGAACCGGAATAAAATCTTCGATAGGGTTGGTAAATTCATAGACAACTTCAATATAGTCGGTGGTGCTTTTAATGGTGCTAAATGTCACTTCACCCTCAAAATAATTGACTTCATAGTCACGGTGCTCGGTTTGCTGCACATTATTGACCCACACTTTGACAGAGTCCTCTAAAATAGATCGGGCACCTAAACTGATTTTTCTTGCCCCATTTCCAAAGTTTTCATATTTTTTAGGTTCAGATCTCTCTTTTCCTGTGGCAATAATGGTTTCCCACTCGTCTGTAAAAGACGTGATTTTGGCACCGTTTAATGCCTTGTGTACATTGGTAAACTCCCCGTTGTTAAAATCGGCATCAAATTGGAAAAAGGTAAGCTGGGTGTTTTTATATTTCACCCAGATATCATATCGGCCAGGAAATTCAGGTTCTTGTTCAACGTCGTAATGCACGGTGAGATCCTTATCCAGTTTTCCATCGATATTAAATTTATATCGAATTTCTAGGCGAGGGTCTCCTAGCAATACATTTCGGGGAAGCTTATTAAAAATAGGGTCTCTTTGAATGGTTTGCCATCGAGAATCAGAGGGCGTTTTGGGGTTGTAATTTCTGCCACTATATTTTCCTTCGTAATAGCCCGTGATATCTAGAGCCGGATATTTGCCTGTTTGAAGAGCAGGATAAAAAAAACTTTCTCGCTCCGGTGCGGTATAGATAAAACGATTCGGTTTTATGATCACAGCCGGAGTTGTTACAGATGGGGTAGCGAGTCGAGGAACTATATTGGCCGTAGATACCCCCAGCGATTGCGCCCATAAAGGGCTGCTTAACATCCCCAAAAGAACAAGGCTTAAAATTCGCTTAGAGAGACTCATGGCAACATCACCATCGCATCACCAAAGCTATAGAAGCGATACCGTTCAGCAATAGCAGCCTGATAGGCCCTGTCAACGAGAGGCTTTCCAGCAAAGGTCGATACCAGGACCAAGAGTGTGGATTTGGGTAAATGAAAATTGGTAATCAGACCGTCTATACTCTTAAAAGAGTACCCGGGACGAATAAAGAGGTTCGATTTCCCCTCTCCAGCGTGAATTTCTCCTTCATGAGAGGCGGTTTCTAAGGCTCTTGTGACGGTGGTTCCAACGGCAATAAGGCGCTTCCCTGATTTTTTTGCTTCGTTAAGGCGCTGAGCCGTATCGACAGCAATAGAATAGCGTTCAGAGTGCATCATGTGCTCATCTAAGGTCTCTGTTTGAATGGGGCGAAAAGTCCCGTATCCCACGTGCAAAGTCACCGTTTCAATGTGTACACCCTTTGATCGCAGGGCGGTTAAAAGATCTTGCGTAAAATGAAGTCCTGCGGTTGGGGCCGCGATTGCACCTTCATGCTGCGCCACAATGGTTTGATAGCGTTCCCGATAGGCATTGGCCGATTCGGAGCCCGGATGAATATAGGGAGGCAAAGGCACTTCTCCCCACGCTTCCAAAGCCTCATAAAAAGACAATTCTGAAGTAAACTCCACCTCAAAGCCTGTTTCCATTTTTTGAATAGGGGTAGCAAAAAAACCCTCTGCAATTTTAAGGGTTTCTCCCAACCGAATGCGCTTCGAAGGCGTAATAAGCACTTGCCACCGTGAATAAGAAAGAGGTGAAAGTACAAATAATTCAACCTTTCCACCCGTAGATTTATGTGCGAATAACCGTGCTTTAATTACTTTGGTATCATTCAAAATCAAGACATCTTGGGGACCTAATAGCGTTGTGATATCAGAAAAAACGCCATGGGAAAGGGTCTTTTTAGAAAGAGATACAGAAAGTAAACGACTTTGATCACGCCTCAATAAGGGGGTGTGAGCAATCAGTTCTGGAGGTAACAGGTAGTCGTAAATGGCCGTTTGCATAAGTCTCCCTTGGAAGTTATCTTAGTATATTCCCATTTTAATGCACTTCAAACACAACGCTATGTCATATTCTAGCAGTAGAAAGAAGTTATTTCTCCTTAATAAAAACCCTATCCTCGCTTATAATAAGAGTATTCTTGATAATGGCCATATTGGAGTTGAGCGTGAGACGATTGTTCTTTCCCTCGGGGTTAAGCCTCGCGTTGTGTGCGATGATGGGCATAGGGTTGCTATCGTGTGGCAAAGTAACCCAGATATCGAACCCCACCGAAGAAGTCAAATCGTTCGATCTAAGCTATGCCATTGAGGGCATTCCAACCTCTGCAACCACCGTATATGTGAGTGTGGTGGGGTTTCAAAAAAACAGCAAGCAGAAAGAGGGCTTAAGTTGGGGACGCGCCCAGTTGAAGCCTTTTCCAAAAGGCGTCCCTTTTCTAGTGACGGCGGCCTCGGGAAATGTTACACCAAAACGGGCTAAATATCTCTCTGTGGCATACAACAAGCAGGGCAACGAGATCCCACTATCCGATCATACCTGGTCTAAATTGGACTGGGAGGATACGTCTTCACAATGGAAGGGCCTTAGTAAAAAAATTGATAAAAAATACCCCTTCTATCTGGTTCAGTTTTTTTCTGACAAAAATAGATATGCAATGAAGTCTCTGGATGGCTCTGTTGTCACTGGGAATAAAGTGTGGAACCTAGGGGTTCTTACACCTTATGATACATTCTTGTCGATTCTTCTGCTGATACAATGTGATCAGAGTTCTGATCCGTTCGTGTATAAAACCACCCTAGATGAACTAGGAGCCATGTTTTCGCAAAGCTTTTTCCAAACATTGGGCTATGTTCTCCCTGAAAATCAAGTAAACCGTTTTGATCCTACGGATCCGGTGTTTGTATGGGATAGAAAATGTGAAATGAGCCTCATTAAAATCTTTAATTGGGCTCATACAGATAAAGAATCGGCATTAACCTATCTGCAACAGTTGCCCCCGGAAGTCCTGTCATCGAAGTCGAAAGAGTGCCTGAGTCAATGCATCCGAAAATTCTCTCCCACCAAGACCCAGTAGACAGGCGGTTGCATGAAGCGGGCTCCATGATGCTTTTGGCTGTCTTTGTGGTTTTGACCTTGTGCTTACTGAGCATGTCCTATTGGAAACTAGTTGAAATAAATACTCAGATGGCGGGGTTAAAAGAAGGTGGTATGATGGCATTCTTTGCAGCAAGAGGTGGAATTGAAGAAGCAGCTTATGAGTTGAAGCAAGGCCATGTGTGGGGATCTGACACCATGAGTCCCCAATGGAGACTTGAGAGTGGGAATACCTACTATAAATCAACCTCATCAGCGGTACCTTTAACCCATTTTTCTTATCCCACGACGATGTCTGTTACGGTGGTAGGTGATCCGGAAACGCAAACAGTTAATGTCACCAGTGTGGCACAGGTTTCACGCAGAGGACAGGTGTTTTCTCGTCGTTTGCAGGCAAAACTAATCAAATCAACGCCTGAAGGCAGCATCCATATTTTGGAAGTACAAGAACAATAATGTCAAAAAACAACTCATCTTGTATTGGAATTGAAATATCCGAAGGATACTTGGCTTTTGCACGCCTAGAATCAACCTCAGAAGGCCCTCAGTTAACCCACTATAAAATTCTGACCCTGCCCCCCAAAACAGTGCTTAGGGGACAGATTTCGAATGTGGAAGTGTTATCGGATATCATCACAAGAGTCTTGGTTGAAATGAACACACCAAACCCCCACGTGGTGATGGGATTGAATACGACAAACTATGTTAAACAAATCGATATTTATCCGCCCATGTCGATGCAAGAGCTTAAAAATGAACTTGAAATCAAGGTGGCCTCTACCCACGTATTTGCTCAAGAAGAGTTTCAGATGGGATATCGACTTCCTCCGCAAAATCTAGAAGAAAACCCTAATCCCGACCTCTTTTTTCCGGTCATGTTTGCCGCTTTATCAGCCCCCCTGGTCGAATCAATTAAAGAATTGGCTGAAATCAGTATCACTCACTTAGTGGCTATTGATTTGATTCCCTTGGCACTCATGCGGGTATTAAAACTTGACCCCCGTCTCAAAAACAACATTGTATGGACTTTGATTATTGAAGAAAATTGGATAGACGCGACTATTCTTGAAGACGGAACTGAATATAAAACAGTCACTTTTAGGCTTGATATGAACACGGTTATGCAAGATGAAGATCTTGTAGAAAATATCTTTCAAAAAATGCGGCTTTTTCTACTTTCTTTCTACAACAATTTCCCTCAAAAAGGCCCCATAACCCGGATGGTCTATTTCTCAAGTTTATCGAATGCGCAGCCTTTTATACAGGCGCTTCAAGCTTACTTTTCGGACATCCCTTGCGAGTCTTTTGATCCGATGGCTTCCATTCATTTTTACACAGAGTCTATAGTGGAAGACCGGCTTAAAGATGCCATCCCAATCTTGCTTCCCGCCATTGGTCTTGCGATGCATTTTTTTGAAAGGGCAGCCCATTCTCTCAGCCTTATCCCTGTCAAAAAAACCTTTGGTCCCGTTTTTAGCAAGAGGCTATTGAGTTTCTTTGCCATGGCTTTAGGCGGGGTGATCGGAGTAACCCTTTTGAGTGTGTTACTCTTAAACTACACACAGAAATCTCTTCAAAATCAAATGATTGTAACGAAGGAACAAATTAAGCGTCTCCAGACCGGTGAATATCTTATTAGGCAACAACAGCTTGAGCACATGCATGCCCGAATTGATGCTTACGCCAAGCTCAAAGAAGATGCGCTTGGGAAAGCCCCTTTTATGCATGCTTTAAGCCAAAATCTTCCCCCGGATCTGTGGTTTGATACCCTCACTTTTCAAGAGAACCAACAGGTAGCGATCAAAGGCTCTGCCTATTCTCAAAATTCGATTTATTTGCTTTATTCCCAGCTCCAAGCGATCTACAAAACGGTTAAAATTGCAGGAATTACAGTCGATTTTCCTGAAAATAAAGCTCCCGTCACACATTTTGAGGTGCATTTCCAATGGAAAAAATAATCCGACTCTTTCGGCAGTTCTGGGCATTGGATGCCGAAGAAAAAGTAGAATATTTTAGACGCTACCAAAAATATCTCTATTTACTCGTAGTAGCCCTAGTGGCCATTCAATTGCTATTGAGCCAACTACTTCCAAGATGGCTTGAGTTTTCTCGGTCTCGCAAAGACCTGGGAGTCTATCAAAAAATGCTTCTTGAAAAACAAAAAAGTGTCTTAAATAAAGATAATGTTGAAAAAGAGCTCGCTAAGCTTAAAGATAGCCTGACTTCCCAAGAAGCCCAGTTGTTTACCGAGGATGAGTTTAACGAATTTGCCATTCACACGGTATCTAAAATTGCACAGGGGCAAGGATGTAAAGTGTCGGCCATTATGTACAGGCCAACTCAAGAACTCGGGCCACTCGAAACAGCCTATCCGTTAAAATTGAGGGTGGAAGGCAGTTATCAAACGTTGGTTGCCTTTTGTTCGGAACTCGAGCATTATGAGAAAGTGATTAAACTCACTCAGTTTTCAATTTCAAAAAAAACCGTCAGACCTTTAATTCTGATCGCCGAGCTAGATATTCAAGGATACGGAGCGAGTGCAGACCATGCCCTCCATTAAACAGTTGCTTATCTTATGCGCCATTGTGATTTTTCTCCCTAGATTAGGGTGGGCTCAACCCTATAGAATCACCCGCGATCCTTTCGATCAGCCTGGCTTGGTCCTAGAGGCTGATCCCGCACTGGCTGCGACAAAACCCTTAATCCTCACCAATCGCATTAAAATTAATGGCATTATTTGGGATGAAGAGAACCCCTATGTTATCCTAACATACAAAGATCAGCGAAAAATTCTTGGATTAAGAGATTGGTTAGAAGGAAAACAAGTGACTCAAATTACCCGAGATCATATCGTCTTAAAAACAGCGACCAGGTCTCTTATTCTTGAAGTGGGGAAAGACGTCTCCCTATGAAAAAAATATCCGGTGTTATTGGGGTAATGTTGGGCTTTCTTTTGGTTATGGGAATGACGTCATTCGCCCAAGAACTTAAAAAAAATGCGGCTCCTAAGATTATGATTGATAGCCCCGCAGAAAATATGGTTACCTATGAAGAAGATATTCCCTTTAGGGGGTCTATTCGAAATGCATCTGAGTTTTTTATTAACAATAAAGCGGTCAAATTAGATAAGTTTGGACACTTTTCAGAGACGGTTTCTCTGTCCGTACTGGGTCCCAATACCATAAGGTGTTACGCCCTGGGGAAAAACAATGAAACCGAGAGCGTTCAAAGAACCGTGGTGAGGGCCTCGGAAGCATCTGAATCGATTGATACAGCCCTCAAAAGTACGATGTTAGAATCTCTTTCAAAAAAAGTAACCTTAGAGCTTGCCGATGCAGATATCAAAGAAGTCTTTAAAATACTTTCTAAAAAAAGCGGTCTGAATATTGTTTCAGACGCAAGTTTAAATGGGTCCGTCAATATTTTTCTGAAAGATACGGCCATTAAAGATGTTATAGAGTTCATTTTAGGTACGCAGGGGCTTTCTTATAAAATGGTGGGGAACACCATTCTTATTGCCAGTTCTTCCAAACTAGACAGCCCTGTTCAGTTGGGCACCCGCATTATCAAGCTTAATAATCTCAAAGCCCAAGAATTGGCAGCGATTATCAAGCAAAGGTTGGCAAAGTCAGAATCAATAGACACCATAGAACAAGATAATGTTGTGGTCATTAATGCAGATATTTCTAAACTAGAAACCTTAATATCTATTATTAAGCAGTTAGATTCAAGACCTGTTCCCCAAGTCTATCTAGAAGTTCAAGTCATTGAAACGTCCACCTCTGCCTTAGAAAACAAAGGCATTACATGGCCAAAAGAAATAGGGGTTGGCGTTGATGCCAGCATTTCAAATCAACAAACGGTTATACAAAGTAATCCTTCGTTTAAAAGCATTATTAATCTTCTGGAATCGGAAGGAAAAGCCAAGATTTTAGCAAGACCAAGGCTTAAAACAATCAACGAAGAAGAGGCTGAAATTTTTATTGGCGAACACACCCCGATTGTACAAACCACTGTCGATACAACAGGTCGCATTTCTGAATCAGTGACGTTTGTGGATTCGGGCATTAACTTGAAAGTGCTGCCCCTTATCAACCTTCAAACCGGAGAGATTCGCCTCAAAATCAAACCCGAAGTTAGTATTGTTAGTGGGTTTACAGGTACCAACAATGACAAACCTATTATCAAGACGCGTAAGGTCAATACCAATGTGTGGGTTAAAGATGGGGAAACCGTTATTATTGGAGGGCTTTTTAATTCAACGGATGCCAGTTCTCAAAGCAAGTTGCCTCTGCTGGGGGATGTGCCTTTGTTGGGAAATCTTTTTAGTTCAAAATCAAATGGACGTGACCACACTGAACTTATTATCAGTGTGACGCCTAAAATTGTGGGCAGAACCGACAAATAAACCCGACAGATAACCCCCAGCGGGGTTAACTGGGGCGTGTCCCTATATCAACATCCTATATTGAAATTAATTTAATCAATTCTTCTGAAAACTGTGATTCTGGCTTATACCCAATCAAGCGACTGACTTCCCGGCCGTCTTTAAACAGAATGCAGCAGGGAATGCTCGTAATTTGTAGATGTTGTGATGTTTCAGGGTTTGCATCTGTATCTAATTTACAGACTTTCACAGTGGCTTCAAATTTCTTTGAAATGCTTTCTATAATAGGGGCTAACATGCGACAAGGCCCACACCATTCCGCCCAAAAATCAACCAAAACAAATCGGCTTGCTTCCTGTAAAACTTCCTTGCTAAATGTTGCGTCTGAAACTGTTAATGCCATGCTACACCTCCTGAGAAAATAACCTGAATTACCAGGCAGCTCTCATAGTAATCATAAAATCCCTTTTTTTAAAGGGGTGGAATTACAGAAATTTGGTATAAGAAACCCCTATAGAATATAAGGGTGCTGTATATACCGTGTGCCCGATATCTAGCACAGACAGATTGACAGAGAGGTCATCCCAGGCAAAATATCGGACGCCTGCATTGACCATATATTTTTTTCTTTCTCCATTGAAATCGGCAAGCACAGACCATTGGTTAGACAATACATATTCTGCCCCGCCCATAATCGAGGGAACCAGCTCGTCTTTTTGAAAAAGAGCTTTAAATCCAAGGTGAACGCCAATACCCCCCTGAAATTTTTTTGAGGCGACCATATAAACATCCGTAGAGTCTTTAGAGAATAAGTTTTCACTTCCAATGGCAATGGCCAAGGGGAAACGTTCATTGTCAGACATGAGGTAATATTTGACATTCACAAACACCCCTTCAGTAGGAACTTTCCCCCCGACAATTCCCAACTCCCAACTCTTGAAAGTGCCCAAGTTAGCCTTGTAATATAACCCATCATTTTTAGGAATATCTCCATAAACATAGTCTATGCCCATATTAAATTGTTTATATTGAAGAGACTCTGCGGTAGGCACCATAATGAGACCGGTAGCCCCATGAATAGTCGGAACAGCCCAACCCCTAGTTGTTGCCATTACAATAAACGCCAGACATAAACACCATTTTTTCATTTTAGCCTTCTTTCTTTTTTGATTGGACCATTTTTCGTAAAAAGGCCTCTTTTTTTAACTCATCTTTGTGGGCCCACGCAGGAAACCCGGACAGAACCGAATCGGGGGCGCAGTCTTTTGTGACACCTGATCGGCCTGCTATCGTGGTGTTTTTACCCACCCTAATGGCACTGATTCCGGATTGCCCGCCCACTGTGACATGGTCTTCCAATATGGCACTCCCCATCAAGCCTACTTGGCCCGTTAAAATACAATTTTGTCCGATATTTGAGTTGTGTGCAATATGGACAAGGTTATCTATCTTTGTTCCTTTTCCAATATGCGTAGGACCTAAACACCCTCGATCGAGGCATGTATTTGCCCCTATTTCGACATCATTTTCAATCACAACACTGCCTACTTGCAAAATCTTTTCCCAGTTTTCTTTGTCTGGATAATATCCAAACCCATCTGATCCAATGACACACCCTGAATGCACGATGACATTATCGCCAAGTACAACCCCGTCATAAAGGACCACTTGAGGATAAATAACACAGTTTTTTCCAATACGACATCGGGCCCCAATCGACACAGAATTTGAAATACGGGTACCCTCTGAAATAGAGGTATGAGGTCCAACAACAGTAAAAGCACCTAGGGTGGTGTTGTGGGCGATCTGCGCAGTGGGGTCAATAGAGGCGGCATGCAACATCGTACTGGGCTCTGTATATCCATAGAAGGCAGGAAAAAACAAACTAAGCACTTCAGCAAGGGCTTTCCTGGGATTGGACACCAAGACCTGATTAGACACCCCTGGGATCATTATCGGGGTGACAAGAGCCCCTGCCCGCGATTCAGAAAGTGTCTCTAAATATTTTTTGTTCAGTAAAAAAGTAATGTCTGAAGGAGAAGCATCTTGAATAGCAGAAACCCCCGATATCATATATTGGGGGTTTCCAGTGAGGGTTCCTTGAAGAACCGTGGCAATGCTTTCTAACGTATGCACGCGTGGGTTATTTATTGAGTCGATCTGCGATGAAATCGGTGAGGTCAAATCCGCCGAAATAGACAACACGCTTATCAATCACGACATCCACGCTGTATCTTTTGGCTACAACCTTTGTCATTTCTTTAATTTTAGCTAATAGCTTTTGCTGTACTTCAGATTCAAACTTCAAAATCTCTTCTTGCTTTGGCTTTAATTCTTCTTTGATTTTGTCGACTACTTTTTGAATTTCTTCGTCTGACTTTTTATCCGCTTTTGCTTTTTCAATTTCTTTTTGCTTAGAATCGACAAGTTTTTCATAGTCAGCTCTTTTGAGCTGAACATCGGCTTGAATTTTTCTACCTTCTTTTAGGCTTTGAAAAAGCCTTTCCATGTCAATATAGCCAATATTTTCAGCATGAACTGCGCCAAAACTCATCACAAACATAATGGCTAGTGCTGCAACTAAATATCGATATGTCTTCATATAAAACCTTTCATATATTCACGTCTAGATTGAGACTACTAGAGTAGAATGTAACCCGGATTTTTGCAAGACCGAACTTAGAAAGTATGTCCGATGTTGAAATGGAATCGTGAGTCGCCTGTTTCACTAATCCCAAAATCCAACCTTAGCGGCCCTAACATCGGGACGTTAATACGGGTTCCAATACCCTTTCCAACCTTATATTTAGAAATATCAAAAGGAGAAACAACCTTCGAAACCGTAGAATCGAGAGGGTCAATAAATTTTGTGGCATATCCTGCATCTACAAAAAACACGAGTTGAAAAACATCGTTAAATAGAAATCGATATTCTAGGCTAGCTAAGACCTGTTTGTCCCCAACTGCAAATGGGTGAAAATCATCATAGCCTCTTACGGTATTGCTGCCACCGACACGGTAATATTCTCTGCTAAACAGATCTGTGTCGTCAATTCTGGGGCTTGTAATAAGGCCAAACGAAAGACGGGCCGCAATGGTTTGCTGCTCAAATGTTTTGAAAAAACGCCTTAAATCCAGATCAAATCGGGTAAATTCCAGGGATTCAGAAAAAGGAATAAGTCCATGCTCTGTTGAAAAAGAGTGGAATTGTCCTTCTGTAGGATTGAAAGCGACGTCTCTTGTGTCATAAGAAATAACAAACCGATAACTTGCAATGCTGTAACGCTTATCAGAGGCAATTAAATGCACTTTTTCAAGTTTGACATAGTGAAAGGTTTTAAGCTCATAGCTAATGGGCCAACCAAGCCCCCATTCAGTTCCATAACTTCGTTCATTGATGAAGCTAAGACCACCTCCGCCCAAAGGATTGGACGACTCTACTTGACCATCGGTTAGCCAGGCTTTTACACTTAAACTTTTGCGTTTGTCCCACATCCATGGATTAACATATTTAAATTGAAACGTATTCAAGGGATTGTTTCCGACTACTCGCTGTAGCTTAAACATCACCAGCTGCCCAGTGCCTGCAAGATTATCCCAATATAAATCTGTAAAAATACTCAAGCCACTTGTCCCACTATAACCCCCGCCAAAGGTGAAAGATCCAAACGACCCCTTTTCAGTTAAATCGAGCTGTAAAATTTGAGAATTCTTGGTGGTTCCGTCTAAAAAAGTGGGCTTTAACTCGGTAAAATAGCTTAAATTATAGACCTTTCTAAGATCTTCTTTGAGTATTTTGTCATTAAGAGCAGACCCTGGCTTGGTATCCATTTCTCTCGTAATCACGTAAGGACGAGTCACTTTATTTCCAGTAATCACAATCGCTTCAACCACGCCTTCTGCAATGCTGAAAACAAGGGGATCACCCTCTTTTTCTGGGGGCTGCACATTGACGACTTTAGCCGCAATATATCCTTTTTCCTTGTACAAAGCCGCAATGACCTCAATATCTTTATGAATAGTTTTGACATTGATGATTTCATTCACTTTGGAACTGAGTTGAGCCAATAGAAACGAGGCTTCAAAGAGGGTAACTCCGGTAAATTGAATGTCTGAAATGCGGGCGTTTTCTGTAACATAGAAAACGGCCGTTAGACCTGTTTTTCCTTTGACATATCGCCCACTTACATCAGAAAACAAACCCAGTGATTGAATGTTTTTAATAGTGACATCCAGGGCAATAGGGTCGGCTTCAGAGCCTGGCTTTAGGGTGAGTTCATTATAGACACTCGACTTAGGGGCGTAGTAAGTCCCGATCACTTCTATTTTTTTGACGATGTCCAAGGCTGTTGCAGAGGGAGCCGTCGGTGTGTAGCGCCGTGTTTTTGCTTGCATAGAGGGTGCGTAAAAGCTCAGAAAAAGAAGGCTGGTTAAAAATAATAAAAAGGATTTTTTTTTAAAAAAAGACACCTAGGATTCCCGCCGTTAGTAGAAAGATGGCAGCTAAAGCCCCGGTGATTTTATTGAGACCAGATTCTAGCCCTTTGTTGGACCTGAACAATCGGGCTTCTCCGCCAATGGCACCGAGACCCTCGCCTTTTGCAGAATGCAAAAGGATGGCCACTACCAAAGCAAGTGACGCAATAAATTCGATTGTGATAAGCGCTATTTTCATAAGGAGGACGAATTATATCCCATCAAAAGCAAATTTGAAAGATCTAGACGATTCCATTGCCAAGGACATTTCCGCAAGCGTTTTGACAATAACTTGACAATAACTTGACAATAACTTGACAATAACTTGACAATAACTTGACAATAACTTGACAATAATCAATACTAATCTCCATGAAATCAGAGTTGAGTGTATTACCGGATTTCTCCTTAGGTGAAACACAGATCATTGAGCTCAAAGAAGCCCTTCCAAAAGAGTCCAAAATTGCACAAATTGCAACGGGGTTTGCCAATACCCATGGAGGACAAATTTTATTCGGGATAACAAACGAGGGGCATTTCCTTGGCATCAAGGGAGATCTAGATAAGGCTCAAATCTCTATTTCTTCAGCCCTTCAGACCATTTCCCCAGTACCTCGATATGACATTCAGATTATTTCTGGCACTGATCAAAATCAGATGATTGCTGTGACAATTGAAAAAGCCATTGATCGCACTTTTCATACACATGAGGGGGTCATTTATGTGCGTTCTGGGTCTACAACAAGACGTATGGATGGACAGGCGCAACTCGATTTTTTACGACATCGTCAGCTTCTCAGCTTTGATGAATCTATCGCTCACAAGGCCTCTCTTTCTGACCTTGATGTGGAAAAAATAAAGACCTATCTAGGTCTTCGTGGACAACCACACTATTTAGAAGAACATACCTTAGAAGAGTTTTTTATAAACCAAAACCTTGCTACGCATACCACAAGCACTTTAAATCTCATTAGCGCCGCCATTCTGTTATTTGGGAAAAATCCCACTCAATTTTATCCTCAAATAGAACTTAAGGTGGTGCGATTTGAAGAAGAGGATGCCGTAAAAATTGTCAGCCATGAACTGATTCAGGCCGATCTTCCTCAAGCGATAGAGCGTGCTTTTGCTTTTGTGAAGACACAACTTCCGAAATCAATTACGATACATGCGATCAAAAGAGAAGAACATTTTGGGTACCCTCTGAATGTCATTCGAGAAGCTATTGTCAATGCCGTCGCACACCGGGACTATGACAGCCGAGATTCTATTCAAATTTCACTCTTTTCAGATCGCATTGACATTGTGAGCCCAGGAGGGCTTCCCAAGGGATTGACTCCAACGATGTTTGGCCAATTATCTGTTCAGAGAAATGCCACAATTTACCGTATTTTACGTGATATGAATTATATCGAAGGCCTAGGGACTGGAATCCCAAGAATGAAAAATGAAATGAGGAAGGCTCATCTTCAAGACCCACAGTTCACTTATGACGACTACTTTTTTAGAGTCACCATTTACAATGGTGTGAAAAGGCCTGTACTCGTCTCTGTGCCACGTTCTCCAGAACAACGGCATAAAAAAATGCTAGACTATTTGAGTCAACACCCCCTGATCAAAACCACTGATTATATGGCCCTCACGGGGGTTTCACGGCCGACAGCGGTTGCGGATATTCAGGTTTTGTTAGAACGGGGGTTGATATTGCGAACAGGGACCCGACGAGGAACCTACTATACACAGGCCCTGCGAACCACTTCGACCTGACTTTATGATGAGTGCCCGGGCTCTTTCTTTTTACGCCCTCTAAAGAAGATTTGGAGAGGGACCCCTTCAAAAGCCTGAAAATACTCACGCAGCCTCTTTTCCACAAAGCGGGTATAGTCCTTCTCGATGACATCCGGTTTGTTGACAAAGAAAATGAACATGGGGGGGTTGGTTTCTGCTTGAGTCGCATATAAAATTTTGATTCGTTCTCCGTACTTAGCAGGAGGCGGATTTCGTTTAATGACTTCTTCAATAAATTGATTTAATTGTGGGGTTGAAATGCGACGCTGACTTTCTTCAATAATGTGAGGAATTTTCTCAAAAAGACGACCAATATGAATATGTTCTAAGGCCGATCCAAAAATAAAAGGGAAGTATTCCAGGGGTGGCATCGATAGTTTAGCTTTACGAATCAAAATTTGACGGGCTTCATCTGTTTTTTGGGTTAAGTCCCATTTATTGACAAATATGAGCATATTCTTTTTGCTTTCAATAACAATTTGGATAATGCGCTTGTCTTGCACTGTCAGAAAGGGCTCTGGCTCAAGTACTACCACGACTAAATCAGCCCTATAAACAGCCTGGGTGGATCTGAGAACGGAATAGTATTCTACCCCATCTTCTACCCTGGCTTTTTTTCGCATGCCTGCCGTATCAATAAACACGAACTCATTGTCTTGATGCACAAACGACACATCGACGGCATCCCGAGTGGTTCCAGCCACATTATCGACCAACATGCGGTCTTCATTCACAATGGCATTAACCAAGGAAGATTTTCCCACGTTAGGGCGGCCTACCAAGGCTATCTGGTAACGCACTTGCTTTTGGTCAAGAGGGACCACAACAAAGCCTGCCACCACCTCGTCTAGGATATCCCCAATGCCGCTGCCATGAACCGAAGAGAGGGGCATAGGGGTTCCCAAGCTCAGTCGATAGTATTCCCCTATTTCTTGACCTTTGGAAGGATCGTCAATTTTATTGACAGCAAGAATCACTTTATCTTTGTAGGGCCGCAACATCTCTGCAATAGCCATATCCATAGGGTGTACCCCATCTCTGGAGTCGGTTAAAAAAAGAATGCGCTGGGCTTTTTCCATGGCATTTTTGACCAGGCTTTCAACCTTGTTTTGCAAATAAATATCATCCGATTTAGAGAAAAAAACACCTCCGCTATCAACCAAGGTATAGGGAATTCCGTTCCAGTCTGTGTCAAATGTGGCTAAGTCCCTTGTGACACCGGGGGTATCAAATGTAATGGCTTTTGCTTTGCCTAAAATGCGATTAATAAAGGTCGATTTTCCCACGTTAGGGCGACCCATGACCAAGACCTGAGGTAATTTTTTCATGATAGAGGTTATAGTATGATTTACACTTTTTCGCAATCAAGGAATAATAACAAGGATGCCACACATTCAAAAAATTGTTCTCATGGGATCTCCAGAGTATGCCCTGCCTACGCTTCAAGCCGTTGCCTCACGGTTTTCAGAATCTATCGTGGGTGTTTTTACTCAACCTGATAAACCCAAGGGGCGCGGACAGCATTTGGAACCCACCCCTATCAAGGCCTGGGCATTAAACTCGGGATACACTGTCTATACACCTTCAACGAAACAAGAAGTCCAGAATCTTTGCTTTGAATTAGAGCCTGATTTTATCTTGGTTATTGCCTATGGCATGATTTTGCCCAAGGCGCTAACCGATCGGTTTTTTTGCCTGAATAGTCATGGGTCCCTGTTACCACTGTATCGGGGCGCTTCACCCATTCACGCCGCACTGTTAAACGGAGATTCGCATACGGGAGTGACTTTGATTCGCATGAATGAAAAAATGGATGAGGGAGACATTCTAGCGATTGAATCATGTCCTATTCTCTCTGAAGATACCTTAAAATCTGTGCATGATAAGCTGGCTCAATTGTCGGCTTCATTATGCCTAAATTTTTTGGTTGAATACGCGCAAAACAAGCACCACTCGGGAACTCCGCAAGACGCTTCCAAAGCAACCTATTGCCATAAGCTCTCTTCCGAAGACAGACAGTTGCTTCCAGAAGAAACCTCTGAACAAAAATGGCGAAAAATTAAGGCATTTTCCCCTTCTCCTGGGGCCTATTGGATGCAAGACGGAAAGCGCATCAAAATTTTAGAGGCGTTTGTCGATCGTGGCGCTCTGATTCCTGTCAAAATTCAACCCGAAGGAAAACCCCCTATGCGCTATGCAGACTATTGCTTAGGAAATACGAAAGGATTAACACTATGAGCCCACTTACAAAACGCATTATTCCCTGCTTAGATGTTACTGAAGGACGTGTTGTGAAGGGCACAAACTTTATCAATTTAAGAGATGCTGGAGATCCGGTTGAGCTTGCAAAGCTCTATAACTCGGAAGGGGCCGATGAGCTGGTTTTTCTAGACATTACAGCGAGCTCGGACAAGAGAGACATTTTATTACATGTGGTCGAAAAAACTGCAGAGACGGTTTTTATTCCTTTAACTGTCGGCGGCGGCGTCAGAGATTTGGCAACGATTCAAGATATTTTAAATGCTGGAGCAGATAAAGTATCGATTAACTCTGCGGCTTTAAAAACCCCAGAGCTTGTTTTGTCTGGAAGTCAAAAATATGGGGCCCAGTGCATTGTTGTGGCTATTGATGCACGTAAAGTGGGACCTCGTGACGACACGTTGAAACCTGCAACGGCCTGGCATTCGGAAATTTGGATTGATGAGGGTTCCCAATGGGAGGTATATAGCCATGGAGGACGACATCGGACGGGGTTTGACGCCCTCAAATGGGCCTGTTTTATGGAAAAAATGGGGGCAGGGGAACTTTTAGTCACCTCTATGGATAAAGATGGGACAAAGTCGGGCTATGATATTCCCCTCACAGGGGGTATCTCAAGCCAGGTACATATTCCTGTAATCGCCTCAGGCGGGGCTGGAACATGTGCCCATATCGCCGAAGCTTTAACCATGTGTGAGGCGGCTCTTTTAGCCTCGCTATTGCATTTTAGGGAAGTCAGTATTCAAGATATTAAGCGTGCGTGCGCGCAAGCAGGCCTTCCTATGCGCGAATAGGCTTGGTTTCGTCTATAATAGCTGGGAAATAGATCCGAAAAAGTGTCCCCTGATTTAGCGCGCTTTCAACCGTTATAGCCCCTGCATGATTTTTGACAATGGCAAAGACCGTGGAAAGTCCTAATCCGGTTCCTTTTCCGTCTTCTTTTGTGGTAAAAAAAGGTTCGTATATTTTTTCTAAGAGCTCACTCGGAATTCCAGAGCCGGAATCTTTTACCTCTAAAACAGAATAGGAGCCTGGGACAATTTCTGAAACGGTGAGACATTCGTCTTCCCTTACCACCCTTGTTTCGGCTTGAATATGAAGGGTTCCCCCTTTTTCTTCCATAGCATCTCGGGCATTGATCATTAAATTCAAGATCACCTGATGAACCTGCGTGGAGTTTGCGTAGATAGGGCACAGCACCTCTGCAAACGCCGCATGAATTTTAATTGATTCTGGAAATGTGGTTCTCGCTATAGCAACGACTTCTTCTATAAGGGCTTGTAGCTCTACCGATTTATAATCTTCCTCAATGCCCTTGATATAGTAGAGCATTTGTCGAACCAGAGTGGTGCCCCTGTGAGTTCCAGCCTCTACTTTTTTAATAATTTCTTGGCTATGAGCATCGGTAAGTCGGGGAGATAGAATGCGAATGGCCATGACAAATAAAGAGATGACATTGTTCATGTCATGCGCAACGCCACTGACCAACAGCCCCAATGCTGCCATCCTTTGAATGCGAAAGAGCTGAAATTCCAACTGCTTATAGCGTGTTAAAACCTCCCAAGTCACAAGGATAAAAGCCCCTGTTTCAACCGTACGAAGGGCACACTTTGCGTGTATAGAAAGGCGGGTTTTATTGGGTAGAACACATTCAAGTTCACACTCGAAAGTGCCCAAATATTTGGTTTGATTCAGCGAATGCTGCCACTTAGCTGCCGAGTTTGGAGATAAAAAACTTTCTAAGGTGCGCCCAAACGCATCTTCTCTAGAGACTCTGAGCAGGTTTTGCGCACAATCGTTGCAATAGCCTATTTCTCCAGAAAGGGTAATCGCCATCACAGGGGCTTGTAACGAATTTAAAATAAACGAAGACTGAGTCAGTATTTCCTGTAGTATAACAGCATCCATTGTTATCAAGCACCTCTTTTAAACTAAGTATAAAGAGTACATAAAGTATGCTTGCAATTATATCACAGCAGGTCCAATTCAGATTCTGATAAAATGGAAATTCCCAATTTTATAGCTTTTTCATATTTTGAACCTGGGTTTTCCCCCACGATCAAGTAGCTTAAGTTCTGGGAAACACTGGATAGCATTTTGCCCCCGTTTTTTTTGATTTGAGCCTCTATTTCATGGCGTGGCCGAGAGAGGGTTCCCGTGATCAAAAAAGTATGGCCTGACCAAGGGCCTTTGGCCGATGAAGAATGGATTTTGGGATGAACCCCATGCCTCAGCAAGGCTTGAACTCGGGCACAAAATTCGGGATCTATGAGTGATTCCGATAAAATTTCAGATGTCTTATCTCCGATATTTTCAATGCCAATGAATGTTTCTTTTGAAGCGGATAAAAAGGCGTCTAGGGTTTGAAACTGTTCCGCCAAAGCAAGGGCAGTTTGTTTGCCAATAAATGAAATTCCTAAGGAAAAAATAAACCTGTCTAAAGTAGGATTTTTGCTTTTCTCTAATGCATCCATTAAATTGGAGGCTGATTTTTTTGCCAATCGGTCCAAGTCTGCCAGATGCTCTAAGGTGAGTGTATAAAGGTCAGGAATGTCTCGAACTGCCCCGCTTTGGACAAGCTGGTCGATCACAGCTTCCCCGAAACCTTCAATATCCATCGCATCTCGGGAAACAAAATGAAGAAGACGGCCCCTAAGCTGATCAGGACACAAGACATTTGGACACCGATAGGCGACATCACTCTCATTTTTGACCACAGGGGTTGCGCATGTAGGACAGTGGGTTGGCATGGCAAAGGGTCGGCTTTGAGGGCTTGTTTCAACACACGCTACCACCTCGGGAATCACCTCACCGGCCCTATGAATGCTTACCGTGTCTCCAATCTTAATCCCTTTACGCTCAATATCGTCCAAATTATGCAAGGTAGCCCGACTAACCGTTACGCCCCCTACTTTAACCGGAGCCAAAATAGCCACCGGGGTTAAGACACCGGTTCTTCCTACCTGAATAACGATATTTTCCAAGGTCGTCATGGCTTGTTCTGCTGCAAATTTATAAGCAACAGCCCATCGTGGCATTTTCGAGGTAAATCCCAAGGTACGTTGTAACGCATAGGCGTTGACTTTAATGACGGCGCCGTCGATATCCCAGTCATAGGTTTGTTTCTTCTCCAGAATGGCGCTGCAGGCCTCACAGAGCTCGCTAAAATTATGGGCAGTCACTCTATCAGGGACTACGGGAAACCCCAGCGTGGCCAGTTGTGACATCGTCTCTGTGTGAGTTTCTGCCGTGGAAGAGATTCCCTGATAAATCAAAATATCAAGTTGTCGACTGGCTGCAATGGCCGGATCGAGTTGTCTAAGAGAGCCCGCAGCGGCATTACGGGGGTTTACAAAATGATCTTTTAAATGGGCATTAAATACGCTTTTTCTTAAAAAAACTTCCCCACGGACCTCTAAAGAAATCGGAGAAGGTAGCGTTAAGGGCAATGACCGAATGGTCTTTAAATTTAATGTGACATTCTCTCCAGCTTTTCCATCGCCACGGGTGGCTCCCACGCTAAATATGCCTTTTTTATAGTGAAGTGCGACCGCTAAACCATCTATTTTAGGCTCAACGGTAAAGACAATCGAGGGGGTCCCTGCGGCTTTGACAACCCGGTCAAAAAACGCCTTCAATTCTTCCTCATTAAAAACATTCCCCAAAGACACCAAAGGGGTCGTGTGAGTAAACGATTCAAACATGTCCAGGGGCTTATCTCCCACGCGTTGGGTAGGGGAATCTGGAGCCAGCAAAAGGGGGTTTTCCTCCTCAAATTCAACCAACTGTCGGTAAAGTTGGTCATAGTCGTGATCGGCAATAACGGGGGCATCGAGGGTATAGTACCGTCTCGCATGGTCATTGAGAGTTTGAATAAGCTGGTGGTAGATTTCGAGGGTCATAATCACCTAAAACTCACCTGTCGACTCATGTCATGAATCACCGCTAACTCATACCGACGAATAGCCAGTTTCACTAACAAGGCATAGAAATTTTTGGAAAAATCTTCAGACTGAAACATCCCACATGCAGCCCCATTTAAAATGGCTTCTTTGAGCAATTCTTTATCCCTATCTTGAGTTTGTGTCACCACTACCCCATAGGTAGGTTGGTGCCTGATTCCGCGTGATTTAAAGAGCTCACTAGCCACCTCTTTCCAAGCACTTACGGTCTCTGCCTGAAGGTCACTCACCCAAATATCCAATTGATCTTCTTCCCTAGGGTGATCGGTCTCGATCATCTCAAACACAGGCCTTTTTCCCCCAGTTTCCTTCACGCTTTCAGTCATCAAAATGGTTTGAAGTGCAAATTTAAAGCTAGACCTAACCCCCAGACGAAAGGGTTTCATGTCAGGTAAGGGTATTCCATAAAAATTATTGATTAATTCAAAAACAGGAGCCAACGACGCGGTTAGCTTGAAATCATCCCTTGAAACCGAGGGGAATATCTCATCCTTAGAGACCCCATATACATTAAACAGCTCCATAATATGAGGTATCCACGTGTTCTGTTCTTCAGGTCCCATTTTGGTAACACGATGATATAAGATTTCTCGAATAGAGCTTAAAGACATCATCACCTGCATCCGTTCTTCAATTTGACCCCCTTTGTAAATATAAGGGTCTGCTTTAAGTGCATTTTGGACAGCCTCTTCAATATCCGCTTGGTCAAAAGGCTTCACCATATAATTTAAAGCCCGATACTCGCCAAACATCTCTTGTATCCACTTTTTGTCATTGTATTCGGTTTGAACAACCGTAGGCGGAATCCCAGGAAAACACATTTTTTCGAGAGAGTTCAGTAATTCAAAGGCGCTCATGTCTGGAAGTCGAATGTCGAGAATGAGTATGTCGATATCTGTTTGGTATTTATAAAATATCTTTTGGGCTTCAAGGCCTGTAGACGCAGGAAATACATCAAATGTGGGTTGGAAAACTTTTTCTAGCCATTTTAATTGGTCTAAATTGTCCTCAACAATCATCATTTTTTGTTTTGTCATGGGCTCCCTTTTTCTATAACAAAAATTTGAACTTAACTAATAGACGCCCCTTTCTCGTCTCAAATGGGCAACGCCATCACAAATGTGGTGCCCTCTTCTAAGGTTTCATGGACACGAATGGTCCCTTTATGGGCATCCACCACTCGCTTCACAAAATGCAGTCCAAGCCCCACATTGATACCCCCTGGCGTTGCAGTGGTCACACCTTGCTCGAAAAGGGTATCTTTCACTTGCGGGTCAATCCCACAGCCCGAATCCGAAATGTAAATTTTTACCCACGTCTCTTCAATGGTCACCCATACCTTTATTTTTCCATTTCTAGGGGTGTACTGCAAGGCATTCAACATTAAATTTAAAATAGCCTGAGAAACATAGGCCGCACTCCCTATCACAACAGGAAACTGGGAGGGAAGGTCTCTTTCAATATGAATGTTGTTAATAAAGGCTTCATTGTCGATCAATTTAATTACCTGCTCTATCGCTAATCGCAAATCCATAGGCGCATCTGAACGCGCTACAGCACTTGAATCGGCTAATAAAGTCTTGGACAGCTCGCCAAGGTGTTTGACGTGCGCCAGCATGCCCTCGATATGTTCTTTGATTTCTGGCTCAGGATTGTGGGACATGAGAATCATGGAACAGCAGGCTCGAAACGAGGTGAGCGGACCTTTGATTTCATGGGCTATCCCTCGGATAATGGCACCTAGGGAGGCTTGTTGCGCAAGGGATTGGATCAGAGCGTTGGATTTTGTGAGTTCATTTAATGTGGAGGTGAGTTTTGTATTAGCTTTTTCGAGATCTTGATGGCTTTCCTGAATTGAACTTGCAGCTCTAATGAGTCGATCAATGATATATTCGACTGAAGTTGCATATGCGCTAATAGCAATACAAACGATAACGAAACTCATAATACCTGTGAGCCCATTTAAAATTTGTAATGTTTTGTGGGGTAAATATTCATGAGGAAAATATCTTTGTATATTTATGGCTGCACACCCTAAAAAACCCAAAACAGATACCCCAATCCCTAAAATCAGACTTCTCTTTTCTTTGATAGAAAAAAGAACAAAGGGGAGTACTGAGCAAGCAAAGAAAAAGTAATAAATACCAGCTTCGCGACCCAACACCTGTGAATAATAAAAAACGGCTGTATTTGTGCAAAAAATAACCCAAAATTTTCCGAGGCTATTCCATTTTTTATGAATAAGCCATGAGGAAATTGCGAGTGACCCCCCTATTAAAAATCCAGGTATTGCAAGTTTCAAGTTGAGAATAAGTGCGAAAAAAAGGGTGTATACGAATCCGATACTAGATAGAAGCATTGAGATTCTGAAGGCTAAATAGGTCCTAATTTCAGAAGAAGATTGAAATGGTTTCCCCAAAAATTGAAATCCATCCTCATGTTTTTGAAAATCCATAGCTACCCCTTTAACTTTTTTTATTTACAACTGCCAAGGAACTGTAAGATCAACATTCTTGTCTGGATCCTTCAGATCAAGATACCTTGAGCTGACTCTTGTGCATTCGTTCCCAGCAGCTGCCAAGTTTTCTCGAATTGCACAGCGCTCTAAGAAATCAGCTTTAACGCGTGCTTTAAATTCTATTTGTTCAGGTTCAGACATCTTTTTAAAAACAGCTTCTTTAGAAGATTGATTAAAAATAGATCCATCTTCAATTGATGCTAATGTCAAACTCTTGTTTCGGAAATATCCCGCGTGGGCATCGTTAATAAGTTCTAGAAGTTCTTCTAGACTGGTCTCGAAAGCCTGAATTTGCAGTTGAATTTTATCTGACTGAGGATGTACTTTTAACGACTTAACATAGTGGGCTTTAGACTGAATTTTGAGATAAGCGGGCTCATGTCCTGTGAATTCTTTTGCACCACCAAGATCATTAATTGCCCAGATGTAGTCGACGATATCACTGTTCATATGTTTGAAATAAGCACTATTCATAAAATAATCAGGTAGTTCATCTTCGGCAAGTCGTGTAACCGATTCTATGGCGCCACTATCTTTTCTAACAGAGAGATACATATTTAGGTTCATTGTTTTTGGCCGGTACATCTCTAGCAGTGAGGATTCAAAATATCTTCTTGCTTCACGGTGAAAAGCGTGAGATTGATCTGCTAAAAACAAAGCTAATCTATAGGGCTTTAAAGCAGATTCAATTTCTTCTTCTGGAATGCTTTGCTCTCTCAAATATTTTGCGATAGCATTCTCATCTGTTTGAACATCTCCTTGAACACTTTTGGACAAGAAGTCTGTATATTTTTTCAATGTCGCTTCCTGCGTGGGGATTTTTCCTTCGCGGTCATCAATGACATTGTCAAAGGCAAATAGCAATAAAATCCAGTCAACCATCGCTTGTAATTTTCTCTGATCTTTTGAATCTGGAATCGTATTAACTCCAAGATGGACAAAATATGATTTCCTGATTTTGTCTTTGACACCTTCTTTTATTTTAGGATCTGAAGGATAAAGATTTACCCTTACACCTTGTTTATAGGCATATTCAATAAATGTTTCTATTTCAGGGTGATTTTGTAGTTTGAAATCACAGTCGATCTTTACGTGTACTCTAGCTGATCCAATTGAAAAGCCTGTGGGAATCTCATATTGGCTATGCGTTTGTGAATTAGCTGCCTCGAAAACACGAACTGTTTCTGATGTTGAATCTATAGTTTTGATTTTATCTATTTTTGTTTCAGACTTAGCCACTAAAGGAGATCGCTTTATTGGGAGCTTTTCAGTCAAACCATAAGAACCTGAGCCCGTTCGTACTCGTATGTCGGGCAATAGAGTTTCTAAACGACCTCCCCGCTTCGCAAGTACATCATCCAATTTCGACGAATTCTCTGTAGATACCCTGTAACTAGCAACCATTTTTTTTAAAAACATAGTGTTCGATTATACGCTACCTATCAAGAGGCTGTGAAGTTCCTGCGCTGGACTATTCACAATGGGCTCCCGCCAGGGAGGAGGGGGGTGATCAGGATGAAAACAGATCTCCTAATAAAAATAGCCAAGATTATACTCTTGGCTATTAAATTAGTCCTAATCTTGAGTACCGGCCCAGGTTAGGTTTACGTTCAGGCAGTTTCGTAGCTTCTGTCTGAACACTTTACACTTAGAAGTGTAGTACCCGTGCTCAGGACTTGTCAAACTTTTTTTGTAAATACCTATGACAAGTCGAGCATTTGTGTGTCGCCCAAATAATTCACCGTTTTAGCCTCTGTGAGATCACTGATTTTTTTAATTGCGGCATCCATTTTTTGACTTGCTTCATAGACCGTCGAAGCAGCTTTTTTGAGAGCCTGGGCTCCCATCAATGTTGCACAAAGGGGTAAGTTTAATTCATAATTCAGTGAAGCGATGGTTTTCTGAACACCGGATAATTCAGCGGCCTGTAGTCTTATTTCTTCTTTTTCTTCAATTAATTTTAACCGTTCTTTTTGAGAGACTTCTAAGTTTTTGTGTATTATTTTAAGCTCTGAATAGGTGTTTTTAAGCTATCCATAGGCCATTTCTATATCTAATTTGCTTTTTTTATTTTGATAAAAATAAAAGCCAATTGTAGTCAAAGTAATGAAGCTTGTGACACCTGCAATGGTTATTCTCAATAAAGTGAGCACTTCTAATGGCAATGCTAATCGAGTTGCTTGAATGTGGGTCCTGATAATACAACCAAGATTTAGAATCTCATTTTACAGCACATCAAGAAAAAGGATTGGCTGCACTGGCAAGATATAGAAAAGAAAAAGCAGAAAAGGAAATGGTTTCAATAGGGGGTTGATAACGTTTTGTGTAGGGAGGAGTTTGCCCAAAATCAACGAAGTTTCTTAAATAGGTCTTCTGGAGTAAGTGCAAGAATAAGCGACCCCTTAAAATCCTTGGTATTGCGTGTGACGATGAAGGTACACCCTTCTCGATGTGCAATATCACAAACGAGGGCATCTTCATAGTCGGGAAAGGAAAGTTGCTGAGCTGAAATACAGACTTTGTGGGTGAGTTCTCCGACCTGAAAAAGGTTTAAAATATCGGTCAGAATGGCCATCGTTTTCTTTTGCGATGTTGCCTTTTTAAGTATGTAGTACAGTGTGGGAATCGAATGGGCAGCGACAACGCCTTGAAGTTCCCCAGAACTTACTTTAGAGAAGAGGTTAGAAGAGTTTTTAAAGAAAAGTTCTCTCTTTAAAAAAAGATCCAAAAAGATATTGGTATCAATAAGAACTTTCACGGTTTAAGGTGTTTGTCTAAATAATGTTGAAGTTTTTCATCTTGGATTGCAGCTTTTCTTAATTTGTTTTCTGAGCTTAGAACCCCTCCCCATTTTTGGGCAAAATCTTGATGAGGCAGAGTGTGTGTCTGTTTCGAGAGGCTATATTCAACAAATGCAGAAATGCTTCCAAATGCTGAGTTTTTGACCCAGAATTTAGCCTGGCTTTTGATGTCTTTGTCAATATATAAAGTCAGTTTTTCTTTCATAAGGCTATACGTGATGGTAGTAATTTATACGTATAGTGTCAAGAGAGAGTTTTTGTTAGCCCACCCTTTCCAAAAGGGTCTCTCGAATGCGAGGCCACTCGCTACGGATGACGCTGTGCATAACGGTATCTCTGGCATAGTCATTTTGAACGATCATATGCTGTCTTAAAACGCCTTCCTGTTGAATCCCCAATTTCTTCAATGCGGCCAGTGATTATGGCACAGTAAAAATCCCCACTTGGGGCATTTTTTTTTAGTGGTTCAGTTGAAGAGATAGGTGCCTAGGTAACAGCATGGCTCATCCCTGATTAATTCCTTCGTCTGGTTTTCTAATGATGATGTGTGAGCTTTGGAATTGATCGAATAATTCTGAGATATGACGGATGTCGTCTCGGATATCATGAACATCCTTACTAAGCTGAGTGACTTTCCCTGAAATTAACATGTGATCCACTAAGTGGTTAGCTTCGATAGTATCCATTCGAGATTCGATGTGTTTTACGGTTTCTTTTAGTAAAGCATACTCTGGTTGAGCAGCAATCATTTGGCGAAGTTCAACAAATGTTCTCATAATTCGAATGTTAATTTCGACTGCAACCTCACTATTTAAGACGGATGAAAGCATTGCTACCCCTTGCTCTGTAAAAGCATACGGCGGACGTCTCAAACCCATTTTATCGGAATTGGAGGTCACAATTTGTGACTTCCAATCTTTGAACTCTTCTTGAGAAAGTTGAAACATAAAATCGCTTGGGAATCTGCCCAAGTTTCGCTTAACCGCCTGGTTTAGAACCTTGGTATTAGCTTGATACAAATCCGCCAAGTCACGGTCGAGCATTACCTTTAAACCACGAATTGTGTAAATTCGCGACTTTAAATTTTCAAAACTTGCTAATTCTTTACTCATTGTCTATCCACACCATCTTCTTTCCCAAAACCTTTGAAAGTATCTTCAGCTCCTTATACCGCAAAGTCTCATTGGATAGCTTTTTGTATAAATTTGCTCGTGATTGACCCATAGCGTCTGCTACTTCTTCGATGGTCATCCCACGTTCGACTGCCATTCCCCGTATTTTATTTCTGAACTCGTTCTCATTCATAAAAATAAAATAACACAGAAGCAATTATCTTAGTAGCTCAATGAAACTTTTTTATCAGAAGTAAAACAATGTTGCGGAGGTCAAGTACGCGTAGTGCCAGATAGGGTTTATCCTCTAATGGAGTGAGTTTGTTTTATATTCTCTTCAGCCACTTGTGTTTTTGGATTTAACTATCTTTTTTAGGGGAAAATATGTGGGGTGTGCCACCAACACAATTCACCGTTTTAGCCTCTGTGAAGCCACTGGTTTTCTTGATTATTAAACCTGTTTTTTGGCATTATATTCGGCTTGAGCGATGCTCAAGAATAAACGCGTCTGAAATATATAGAAAATAGAAAATAAATATTTACAATAACTGACGAAAGGCATAGAATATCTTCAAAAGCTACAGGGCAATCCTTCCTTCACGGCGCACCAATAATGGTTCCGGCCTTAAGAAGGGAGGTGATTCAAGATGAAAATAGACCTCCTAATAATAATAGCCAAGATTATACTCTTGGCTATTAAATTAGTCCTAATCTTGAGTAACAGCCCAGGTTAGGTTTACGTTCAGGCAGTTTCGTAGCTTCTGTCTGAACACTTTACACTTAGAAGTGTAGTACCCGTTCTCAAGATTTGTCAAACTTTTTCACAACAAACTTCCATTTATTTTATTGTCTTTTCCACTTTGTCCCTGAAGGGGAATCTTCTAACAGAATATGATGCTCGTCTAGGAGTTGTTTTCTGAGCTGATCGGCCAAAGCGAAATTTTTGGCTTTTTTAGCTTCGTTACGTTGTTCTATCACACATAAAATCGCCTCTGGAAGGACGGCTTGTTCCGGGGGGGACTCTGGGTTCAAAAGCCCCAATATTTGCGCCAGTTTTACCAGTATAGAGACCCCGCTTTGGGTTTTATGGATGAGCTTGTTGAGATCAAAAAGAATGCCGATGGCTTGAGTGAAATTAAAATCGTCTTCAATGGCCTCAATAAATCGAATCTCTATTTCTTTGAAGTCGTTTATTGCCTCGCCAGCAACTTTCTCTCGAAAGCCCATGGCAAGTGTATGGCGCAATTTCTGAAGGGCTTTCTTCGCTTCCTGAAGACCCTCTCGAGAGAAATTTAAGGGTGAACGATAATGCACCTTTAGAAGAAAAAACCGAATCACCTCTCCGTCAAAGTCGTTGAGGACTTCTCTGATGGTGAAGAAGTTGTTTTTAGATTTAGACATTTTTTCGTTTTTAATTGTGACAAAGCCATTATGGAGCCAGTAACGCGCAAAGGGTTTTCCGGTGAAAGATTCGGATTGGCAAATTTCGTTTTCATGATGGGGGAAAACCAGATCTTCTCCACCTCCATGAATATCGATCATAGGGCCCAGATGTTGAATGGCCATCGCGGAACATTCGATGTGCCATCCGGGGCGTCCCGGTCCCCATGGGCTGTCCCAGCTGGGTTCTCCGGGCTTTGACGCTTTCCAGAGCACAAAATCAAGCGGATTTTGCTTTTTATCTGAGGTTTCGACCCGAATTCCGGCTTGCAAGTCATCGAGAACTTTTTTAGACAATTTCCCGTAACTTGGGAAAGACTCCACCTTGAAAAGGACGTCTCCTGCTGCTTCATAAGCAGCCTTTTTTTCAACCAAATCGGCAATAATGGTTTGCATAAAAGCGATGTGATCGGTGGCTTTTGGATACAGCGTTGCCGGTTTTACGAAGAGTTTTCCCATATCTTCTAAATAGGCTTCTATAAATTTTTCAGTAAGTTCTAAGTACGATACCCCTAATTGATTCGCTCGCAAAATAATTTTATCGTCGATATCTGTAAAGTTTTGAACAAAACGCACTTTGTATCCCTCGTGCTCAAAAAAACGCCGCATGCAATCAAAATTGACATAGACCCGTGCGTGTCCAATATGGGAATAATCATATACCGTCACCCCACACACATAGAGGCTAATTTGACCTGGTATAAGAGGTTCAAAGGGTTCTTTTTTTCCGCTTAGCGTATTATGTAAAACAAGCATTAAAATGCGTGCCCTTCCGAAGGAAATTGACCCATTTCCACCTCGTTTTTATAGAGCTGAACCGCAGACAATAGTTCTGACCGCAGGTTTGCATAGGCCTTCACAAACTTTTTCGCGGGGCCATCAGACATTCCGAGCAAATCAGGGGTTACTAAAATTTGGCCATCACAGTGGTGGCCTGCGCCAATGCCAATCGTGGGGATGGTAAGCAACTCGGATACTGTTTTGGCCAGTTGAGCAGGCACCATTTCAAGGACCACGGAAAAACAGCCCGCCGATTGGCAAGCTTGGGCTAATCGCAAAATTTCTTGTGCAGAATCTTCGTTTTTCCCTTGCACCTTATAGCCTCCCAACTGATTCACAGACTGAGGCGTAAATCCCAGATGCCCCATTACAGGAATGCCCATCTCAACCAAGGCTTTAACCGTGGCAATATCACTCGGACCTATTTCAAGTTTGACAGCGTGTGCCCCAGCTTGAAGACAGCGTCCGGCATTACGTTTGGTCTCTTCTAGTGACAAGTGATAACTCAAGAAGGGCATGTCGGCGATAATCATGGCACGGTGAGCACCCCTGGCAACGGCTTGTGTGTGATAGATAATTTGGTCGATGGTGACCCCAAGAGTGGTTGATTTTCCTTCGAACACATTGGCCAGAGAATCGCCTACCAACAAGGCATCGATGTGGGCCTCATCTAAAATTTGGGCCGTGAGATAGTCATAGGCCGTTAACAGGACCAGCTTTTCCCGACGGGCTTTTTTTTCTATAAAATGCGAAGGCCACATTCTTTTAGACATTTTCTACCTCAACGGCCATTTAAAAAAGTGAGTTTCTCGCTTTTCTTGGCCTTCTTCCCGATAGAGATTAAACAAGCGTGTTTCAAGGGCTTCTCTGTTCAAAAATCGGGTTAAATTCCCATTTTCTGCAAGGGAAATAATACCAGACTCTTCAGAGACCACAATCACTACGGCATCTGATAATTTTGAAAGGCCGACAGCAGCTCGGTGTCGGGTGCCTAAGCGTTGGTCACTGATGGGCGTATCGGTAAGGGGTAAAAGACATCCCGCCGCTTCAATTTTGTTTTCCCGAATAATGACTGCCCCATCGTGAGTAGGACTTTTAGGCCAAAAAAGCGAGGCTAAAAGCTCGGCTGAAATGGTGCTGCGCAACCGAATGCCCGAGTCAATATATTCAGACAAATTGGTACTCACCTCTACCACAATTAAAGCACCAATTTTTTCTTCTGAAAGCAATTCTGTGGCTT
>JAHFDB010000070.1 GCA_023249195.1 bacterium
CGATCTGCTTTGTTATCTTGAATCAATCGAATGCCGACACGGGTGAGTGCTTTTGCATTTGGTTTTCCGGAAAGTTGGGCTAAGAGGTCAGAAGCCCCTTCTGTATCTCCTTGTTCTGCCGTAATGGCCGCCATTTCAGATAAACAACTTCCAGAATGGAGGGCATTAACAAGCGTTCTAAACAGTCGCATGCCTTCTTCCTTGCGGCCAAATTTGAGATAAAAAGGTGCGACTTTACTGAGGGCTTTTTCTTGTGCAGGCAATGGCGAAAGGCTTTTTGAAACCGAGAGGGCCTGCTCAAAGCGGTTAAAGCTTGCGAAGCCCTTGGCTACTTCAGCCATGGCATCGGTATAGAGCCCTCCGCTTGACATCGTTCCTGCAAGGGATAAGGCTTTGTCCGGGGATTCGGTTGCCAACTCTCGTACAACTATATACAGTGCGGCATTTCTTTCTTCGGGGGTCTTGATTTTCTCACAGGTACGCTGAGCTTCGTCATATTGGCCTTTAAGGGCATAGGCTTGTGCGAGTTGAGAAAGCAATCGGGCTTTTTGAAAGGTATTCGACATCAGGGTTAAGGTGCGATCGGCATCAGATAAGCGATTGAGACTTATAAGTGTTAATACAAAAGGCTCTGTAATGACATATTTTTCTTGAGGCGATTCTATTTTAGATACGATAAGAATGGCCTCGGAAATATGGTCGTTTTGGGCCATATCATTTAAAAAATCTTGGGTTAAATGGACAGTGGTTGAAACAGGTAGGTTTTTTTTTATATGCCCAATGACGGCCCATGGGGCCTCTGTTTGTCCAGAAACGGCATAGAAATGCAGAATGGCCTGATAGGCTTTTTGTTGGTCTTGGATAGCCATGGTTTGCGTCATAGAAAAGGCGGCTTGGATGGGATAACTGATTTCATTGGCAGTAGGCATTTGAGCCGAGGCAGACAGTGCCAGTCCCAAAGAAAGACCTGCGAGAAGAATCCCCTTTTTTAGTGTAGAAGCCATAAAAGTCCAGCTCCAATCGCAATGCGATACCACGCAAAGGGCGCCAGTTTCCATTTTTGGAGCACTTTAATAAAGGATAAAATGGCTAAAAGTGCGACGCCAAAAGAAACAAGAAAGCCTGTTGAAATCATCACCCCATCGGTGCTGTTGAGTAAAGAATAAGATTTTATAAGGTCATATCCGGTGGCTGCAATCATCACTGGAACCGCAATGATAAACGAAAATTCAGCCGAGGTCTTATAGTCAAGTCTTCCCAAAAGGCCCCCGATAAGGGTGGCGCCAGATCGGCTCATTCCAGGCCAAAGAGAGACACATTGACAGATGCCAATAAAAAAAGCTTGGCGATAGGTCATGTTGTCTAAAGAAAGGGTTGTGGCTGGTTTCTTAATGCATTTTTCAATCACAAGCATGCAAATGCCCCCTATTAAAAGGGCTAAAGCCACCGTGAAGGAAGAGAATAAATGATGTTTAATAAACGAATGGGTTAAAAACCCTAAGACTAAGGCGGGCAAAATGGCGATGACAATGCGTCTTGCTTGAGTGTCTTTGACAACATTGAATGAGAGAAACCGATAAAAAACAGGTCTATAAACCACCACCACGGCTAAAATGGCACCTAATTGGATGGCAATATCAAAAGTGGCTGCAGAATCTGAAGTAAAGTGAAGAAATTGACCTACTAAAATCAGATGTCCTGTCGAGGAAACAGGTAGAAATTCGGTTAATCCTTCCACAAGGCCTAGAATGGAGGCAATGACGATGTTGTGCATAGAATTTATCATACCTCATGGTTTGAATGTTTAAAAACGTATTTTTGGTGGAAATATATAGGCTGTCACCAAAAATTGTAAGGGGGAGCAGTCTATGTCTGAGAAAAACATTCAGTCATTTATCGAAAAGAATTTGTCTCAACACAGTGCGGAGTCTAGTGGGATTCAATACAAAATCGATTTAGGGGAGGTGAGTATCCATTATGACTTTTCAAATAACTAGGTTTTTATGTCGGCTTAACAAGAAGATCATAGGGTTGAACCCCTTCAATAAAAGGAAATATGACCATCGAGTTTGGTTTGATTTTTTCAAGGGGTTTTCTCTCCAAGGAAATCGGTTTCCCCTCGAAAGGAATGGGATTCGGGTGAGACGGGACGATACGCAGCAGTATATCCTGCGGTTTAAACCCGGTTTTCACTTCCACTAGAATGCCGTTTTCAGGTGAAACCTGCTTTACAGTTCCAATAAAATCGACCTCTTTATAATAAGCGCCCATGGGATAGTTAATCGATTCTTTCCCTGGGCGCTGAACGAGCCCCCCTGTGGAAAATTCTCTGTTTGATATAGCACTTAAGTGATTGGATGGGCTGATGGCGTGATCTAAAGCCCGTCGGTAGTGGGAGACGGCGTTGGCCACATAGGCATTTGATTTCATTCTTCCTTCTATTTTCAAAGACTCAATACCCGATTCGATGAGGCTGGGAATAAGATCGAAGGCATTTAAATCTTTGGCATTCATAATGTGGGTTTTATAGGTTACTTTTTGTTTTTGAGGGTCAGAAATTTCAAAAAGGTGGCGACAGCTTTGGACGCATCCCCCTCGGTTCGAGTCTCGTCCCGAGGTATAATTTGAAATCACACACTTTCCAGAATAACTGGCGCACATGGCCCCATGAATAAAAACTTCAAGCTCAATATCGACCTGTTTTTTGATTTTTTTGCATTCTTCTATGGAAACCTCTCTGGCTAAAATAACCCGCTTGGCGCCCATGTTTTTCCATAACTGACACGCATAGGCATTGGTGACACTGGCTTGTGTGGAGACATGAATGGGAATAGTGGTATGGTCTTTTGCTAATTTCAGGACCCCCATATCGCTGATAATAAAGGCATGTGGGCCAATGGTTTGCAGGATATCTAGATGGCTTTTTAAGGCTTCCATATCTTGGTTATGGGCAAACCCATTCAAAACCAGATAGACCTGCTTCCCCAATTTATTGGCGATATCCACGCCTCGCTTGAGCTCTTCTAGAGTAAAATTGTCAGCATATTTTCTGAGTCCGAAAACGGTTCCACCGACGAATACCGCATCGGCTCCGTATAAAAACGCTATTTTAAGTTTTTCCAAGTTGCCTGCAGGTGCTAAAAGTTCGGGTTTTTTGTTCATGGCGTCATCCCATCGTTCCAGGCCCTTAATGCGGCTCCAGAGGCAATTGTTTTTTGAAGTAATACAAACGCTTGCGAATGTTCGAGAAGCCCCAGGTAGGTCAAAATAACGGCCCCCTGATATATAACGGCGTCCTTGGCATATCCGTTGCGACCCTTTAAGGCCTCTAGACCGGATTCTAGTGAGGTTTCAACCGTAATAGGGCCTTGTTCAAGTAAATGGGGTGTCAGGTGAAAATCATTAGGGCTCACATAGCCGCTTTCACTATCCGCATCACCTAACACCGGAGTCCGACGGTCTAGCGACAGTTGAATAGACCCTTCTGCGCCTCTCAGAATGACGGTTTTATCCCATTTTTTTGTCTGTTTAAGCAAGGTTTGCAGCATTTCTTTATAGGGGGGGTGGGTGTAGCTGGTGATGAGATAGTTTTTGTGAGCTTGAAAGGGTTGTAGCAGTTTTTCTAGGGTGGCAATAAAGGGTCGTTTGACCATGTGAAAGCGTAAGGGTTTTAAGGCAAATAAGGCGGGAAAGGTAAGGCTTTGGTCGGCATAACCCCAGCCCACTGTTTTAAGGCTCTTGTGAGCGATTGTGAGTGACAGAGGATTTTTGCCACATGCTTTTAAGAGTTTAAAGGGATTTATGCCATTTTTGGGTGAAATTTCATCCATGCCATGGAGGATGCATGGGAATCCGGAGGCTCCCAGTAGGGCTGCAGTAAAAGGGGTGAGATAAGGTGTTCGATTAAACCCATCATAGCCATTGGATAAATCAATTACAAAGGGAAGATCGATAGGGTGATGCTGGGCATGCTTCCATAAGTATGCCCAAAAAGCCTCATTTTCAAGCAAGGTTTCTCTTTTGAGCCGCTCACCTTCCAGAAAGGCGGCTTTGAGAAATTCTGGAAGGGTAGGGTCGAAAAGCTGTTCCATACAGGCCTGACAGTGTGCTTGTGTTAAGTCTTGGTGGGCCATAATAGAGTGAATCGTTTGAATAAAAGAACTGTCTGCAGGGGTATCTGGAAGTAAACAATATAAGTCGCTGGGAAGATTTTTCTGGGTAAGCTCAGAAATCCAATGTGCTTCTTCCGGTGTTGCGGGTAACGTTAAGAGTGCAGTGAGAAGGGTTGCCTTTGTGGTTAAGCAAACATCGGGGGATAAAAACAGCCGGTTTAGTTCAGGAAAATCCTCTGCGGTAAGGCTTTTACTCATTGTGGGGCCAGTCCCCTTGGTTTTGAGGTAAGCGATAAACTGAGCTTGATGCGGATGCATAGGGCTAAAAAACCAAGGCGTCTCGAAGCGCTTTAACGGTTTCCCCATATCGAGATGTTTTAAAAAGAGCAGAACCCACCACAAAGGTATCGGCTCCGGCTTTTGCAAGAGTTTGAATATTTTGGGGACATACTCCGCCATCTATTTCGAGTCGAATAGGATAGTTTCCAGAATCAATTTTCTGACGGATTTCGGCAATTTTGGGAATCACAGAGGAAATAAACGTTTGTCCCGAAAAACCAGGGTTCACTGACATCACTAAAATCAAGTCGAGTTTGTCCATTACATAGTCAAGACATGCGGTGGATGTGGCTGGATTTAAGGCTAAGCCGGCCTTGCATCCGTGGTCTTTGATAAGCTGAAGTGTGCGGTCGACATGCTCACTTGCTTCCGGGTGAAAACTGATATAGTTTGCGCCTGATTTTGCAAAGTCAGCAATTAAACGGTCGACAGGTTTAACCATTAAATGGACATCAAAAGGTGCTTGAATGCCATAGTTTCGAAGGGCTTGTGGAACGATAGGCCCAAAGGTTAAATTGGGTACATAGTGATTGTCCATGACATCGATATGCACCACATCGGTACCTGCGGCTAAAACTTCGGCAATATTATCGCCTAATCGGGCAAAATCAGCAGATAAAATCGAGGGTGCAATCCAAAATGGAAACATAGTAAGCCTATATTAGGGTACAAGAGGAAAAATATGCAAGGGGGCTAGCGCTATATGTGTAATGGGCCAGCTACAGGTCTATCCTCCTTTCACGGTGTACCACTATAACTGGTTCCAAACCGGTAGAAGGGGGGGGGTGATACAGGATGA